>CAZYTV010000084.1:0-4093 GCA_964650455.1 uncultured Chitinophaga sp.
TCGAGAAATTTATTACTGGCTTTAAAGGGCAGGCAATCAACCACCGGCAGGTTGCGCAGGGTATAATACTGGAAACCAAAGCTGGCAAATATGACTAGTATCAACGGGTATACCGCTATTTTAACCGGAATCAATGGCTGTACATATTTTCTATTCAGGATCAGGAAAATAATCAGTACGGTCAGTACCACATCTTTCAGAAAAGAGGTTTGTGAGGATATCGGCAAACAATCCCCGAAGCAGCCACAGTTTTTGGGCATCCCGGTTATATAAGTATAACCGGTCAGAAAAGTAAAGAAGACGATCAGTAAAAGCAGCAGCCAACTGGTCAGCCGGAACTTCCAGCCCAGCAACAGGGCAAAGCCTGCAATGATTTCAAAAGCATTTACGAAAATGGACAGGGCCAGTGTAATACCGTTCCACCCATGCAACTGCCACACTTCAAAAAATTCCTGCATCTTATAGCTGAGTCCGAGCGGGTCGTTGGCTTTTACCAGTCCCGAAAAGATAAAGAGGATCCCAACCAGTATCCGGACGATGGTGACAAGTGCTTTCATTTAAATCAATATTAAGGCGAAAACAGCATAATTGAGTATGTCGAGGTAATTGGCGTCGATTCCTTCACTGATCAGGGTTTTACCGTCATTACTGAGGATCTGGCGGATGCGCTGCAGTTTCATCAGGATCAGGTCCACAAAACTTTCCTGGCTCATGCTGCGCCAGGCTTCTCCATAGTCATGATTTTTGTCCTGCATCAGGGTTTTGGCTGTCTGCACTTTCTGTTCATATAAACTGGCCACTTCTGCAATAGCCAGTTCTTCCGGAGCATGGGCAGGCAGTTCCAGTTGAATCAGGCCAATCACACAGTAATTGATGATTCCTTTAAATTCAGCGGCTATTCCGTCGGATACTTTCTGTTCACCTTTTTCCTGTATGGTACGGATCCGTTGTGCTTTGATAAAGATCTGGTCCACGATGGAAATGGTACGGAGTACACGCCAGGCCGTTCCATAGTCGGTCGCTTTTTTGATAAAAATATCCCTGCAGCCGGTAATTACCTGGTCGTATTGCTGATTCGTATTGGTCATAGATAGAAAATAGAGAATAGTAAGTGGAAAGCAGGAATAAACGCACAAAATGTAAAGTGTTTTTACAAATGTTTGCGGGTCTCTGCTATCTTAGCTTCAAAAATAACAAAGAAGGCTGATGTTTTCGCTCAACTGTAAAGGAAGATTGCTGGTTGTGGATAAGCCGCTGGTGATGGGAATTCTCAACATCACGCCCGACTCATTTTACAGCGGGAGCCGTACGCAAACGGTGGACGAAGTATTACGGCGGGCTGAGCAAATGTTGCAGGATGGAGCCACGATCCTTGATATTGGCGGACAAAGTACCCGTCCCGGCAGTGAAAAGCTGGATGCGGAAACGGAATTAAGCCGGATCATTGCCCCGCTGGAGGCACTCAGTCGCCGTTTTTCCGAAGCATATCTGTCTGTGGATACCTATTATGCCCGGGTGGCAAGCGAAGCGGTGGGTGCCGGTGCTGTTATCGTGAATGATATAAGCGCCGGATTACTGGATCCGGATATGATAACTGTGGTGGCCGGACTCCGTGTACCCTATGTGCTCATGCACATGAAAGGGGATCCGCAGACTATGCAGCAGCAGGCTGTATATAACAATGTGACAAAAGAAGTGCTGGATCACCTGGTCCGGCGAAAAGAACAATTAGAAAATGCCGGCATCCGGGATATCATTATTGATCCCGGGTTCGGATTCGGTAAAACTATTGCGCATAATTTTCGTTTATTGAATGAGCTGCCGGTTTTCACTTTATTAAAAGCACCATTATTGCTGGGCATTTCCCGTAAATCATTTATCTGGAAGACACTTGATGTGAGTCCCGAATCGGAAGCAGCCTTACAGGGAACAACAGCAATGCATATGGCCGGACTCATGAAAGGAGCTTCTGTTTTAAGGGTGCATGAGGTGAAGGAAGCAGTGGCTGCAATAACCTTATACCGGCAAATGACAGGTACTTTCCAATAAAAAAAACCCCGGCACAAGTACCAGGGCGGGTTTCATTAAAACATTGTAATCAAAACCTTACCGCTTTTCGCAGTCTTCAGTTTTTGCAATGGATAATTAATAAAAAAAGTACGGTAAACTCAGGTATCCGTTAGTATTTCGCGGGGTGCGGATCGGGTTAGTTAGTGATGATGGACTAAAAACGGGGCCGCTTCAAAAAAAAGTACCCGTCTTTTTTGAAGACGGGTACAAAGTTGCATATTTATTATGAAATGCCGCTTAGTTATTTGGTTATTGCCCCTGCATTTGCTTAATCTGGGGCTGACCCGGATTAGGGTTTGGAGGAGGTGGCGGTGCCTGATCCTTAACATCAGTTACTTTAACTTCAAATACCAGGTTCTCGAAAGGTTTAAGTTTTGATCCGCGGGGAGGGTTAGCGCCATAAGCCAGCATTGAAGGGATATAAAGGCGTGCGGATGATCCGTTACGGAGTGACAGCATGGATTCATCGAAACCTTTACTCATCCCCGGTTCGCCTACCGTAAAGGACATCGGTTGCACATGGCCAAATGCCGGATCGAGGTTACTGTCAAATTTTTCTCCTTTGAATGTGGTACCGGTATAATTCACCGTTACATATTTTCCGGAATCGATCAGGTTGCCGGTTCCCGGTTCAATAATCTCAACAAAAGCGCCGGAAGGAGTCCGTTGAACCGTTGCTTTTTTTGTTTTAATAAAATCTTCCACCACTTTGGCTTCTGTTTTTGTAAAAGCTTCGCGGTCCTTATTTTCATCGATAGACTTCAGGCTGTCATTGGCATACAGTCCTAATACTTTCACATAAGTCATGATCCGGTCTCCTTTCTTAAACTGGGGAGGAAGGCTGCCCGGGGGAAGACGTTTGATAAACGTATCCATCAACTGGGTAGCCACCAGGCTGTCACCCACATGCAGTTTCGTCCACAGTTCAGTAACATCATAAGGATTGCTCTGACCGTTTACAGGTATATAAAGGGGAAGTGAACCGTCTGTGGTGAAATAAACGCTGTCGTTTATTTTCTGGGTCAGGTTTACTTTCAGGAAGTTGCCGATTTTAGCAGAAGTGGTATCCTTGCCTGCAAATAGCTGGTAAGGCATTCCGCCGGGTGTTTTTTTGTACTCCGCCTTGTCACAGGAAACCAAAACGATTCCGGCGATGAGCAGAAAAGACAATTGTTTGATCTTGTTCATACTTGGGTTTTAATTATTGTAAAAGTTTTTCATTTTCCTTAAGAACGGCTTTGAAGCGTTCCACTGTTTTTTCAATGGAATCACTGCTGCGTCCGCCAGCGGCATTATAGTGTCCCCCGCCTTCAAAATATTTGCGGGCAAAGGTATTACAATCGAACTGACCTTTGCTGCGAAAACTCCATTTTCGTTCCTCATCCCGGTCAATGACCAAGGCTACCAGTTTAATTCCCTGGATGGATTGGGGAAAATTGACCAGTCCTTCGGTGTCACCGGTCTTGATATGATATTTGAGGATGTCGTTTTTAGGGATGGCTATCAATGCAGTATTGTACTCATAGAAAATTTCCATCCGGTGCAGCAATACATGCCCGATAAACCTCAGCCTGTTTTCCAGGAAATTATCAAATAAACCTTCATGAATCCGGCCATGGTTCAGTCCCCTGGCTTTCAGGTCAGCCACCAGGGTATGTACGCCTGCGTGGGCGGAAGAAAAACGGAAGGAACCGGTATCCCCTACCACCCCGGCATAAATACACTCTCCGATCTCTTCATTGATTTTATCACCATGACCCGAATCCACAATAAAATCATAGATCATCTCACAAGTGGAACTTTTCGCTGTATTACTCACCCCATAGGTAAAGGAAGGTGTATCCGGTTCCTGGTGATGGTCAATCAGAATTTTTGTACAGGTAAGTTGTTTTAGTTTTTCAGTCAGGGATTTGGTCCGGTGAAAAATATTAAAATCAAGGCAAAACAGCCATTCAGCCTGATCCAGGATGGTTTCGGCCTTTTGCCTGTCTTTTTCATAATCCATCACCTCTTTGGTCCCCGG
>CAZYTV010000084.1:4103-15443 GCA_964650455.1 uncultured Chitinophaga sp.
CGTAACCGTATGTCCTAATTGTACCAGGAAATGGCGCAGGGCCAGCGACGAACCCATGGCATCCGCATCCGGTTTCTGGTGGGTCGTGATTACCACCCGTCGGGGCTGGCTGAGTAAAGGAAATATATCCTGAATAGGTTGCATACGAAGTCCGCGAAGGTAGGGATTTTAGTCGGTAGTTTGTAGTTCGTAGTCAGTAGTAGGCTGCTTCCGGCCATTATCTCAGTATCTGGAATTATCGTGTTCTTTTGGTGAATCAGACTACTAACTACCGACGACTAACTACCAACTAATTCCCCTACCTTTGCGGCGCAAAAACAAAGCAATATGAGTAACAGAACTTTTACCATGATCAAGCCCGATGCCATGAAAAATGGACATGCCGGTGCGATCATTGACCGTTTTATTAAAGAGGGTTTTCGTGTAGTTGCCCTGAAACAAACCAAACTGAGTGCAGAGAAAGCCGGCGAATTTTATGCCGTACATAAGGAGCGACCTTTTTACGGGGAACTCGTGGAATTTATGAGCAGCGGGGTGATCATTGCCGCTATCCTGGAAAAAGAGAATGCGGTGGCCGCTTTCCGTGAACTGATCGGTGCCACCAATCCTGCCCAGGCTGCAGCAGGTACGATCCGTAAATTATATGCCACATCTGTCGGTGAGAATGCCGTACATGGAAGTGACAGTGATGAGAACGCGAAGATTGAAGGTTCGTTCTTTTTTAGCGGACTGGAGCAATTCTAATCTAGTCGGTAGTCGTTACTGACCGGAAAATAACATATAGGAAATGGATGTCTCTGATTTTGAGACATCCTTTTTTTTCTGCACGGCCAAAGTAAGTTTTTGCTATCCAGGTTTACATATAATAGCACGGAGATTTCGAGCGAAGCGAGAAATCTTACCCCATTCCCCCAAAAAAACTTGTCATCCCGAGCAAAGCGAGGGACCTTTAGCGAAACTGCGCTCTGAAACTCATTTTCAACCTTTCAATAAATTAGCCCTGCGGGGCACTAAAGAGATCAAAGGAGTTGAAAAGAGAGAAAAAGGGCGTGATAATGGCAGCTTCCTTCTCCACCTCAAACCTGTGAGCTTCAAAATTTATTGGCTCTGCCTTGCAGCAAGTATTAACCGGCAGTAAATAGCCCCGCCTATGATAAAGCTGTCAGATGCCAGTTGAATTTAAACAGCCCTTCCTTTGAAGGTTGAATCAAAAAAAACGAAAAGAAACTCGATTTACGTCATGCCGTTCGTACTTCGTACTTCAAACCTCGTACTTTCTCTCAATATCTTGCCCTGATTTCTTTTTGTGTAAGCACTCCCGGCTTATGACTGAAACTGGCCCGGCTCCAGGAAGGTGGACCAAAAGCCCCCACTACATTATTGGAGAACCCATACCCTTCTTTGGGAATACCCAGGTTGTTTTTATTCATCTTCTGGTCATCATTCTCGTCGTGCAGGATCGATACGGCATAACTACCCGCGGGCAAACCAGTAAATAATACGGATGCTTTTTTGCCGGTTATATCCAGTCTGATTTTACGGTAGGCTTTGGTGGCATCATCCGGGTACCCGGTACCCTCTTTGAATAAACTGACGAGTACATGTCCTTTTTCATTGTGGAGACTACTGACCGTGATCCGGATACCTTCTTCCGGAAGCTTAGTGCCTGAACTTAGCAGTATAAAAGCGAGAAGGATGACGATAATGCGGTGATATCTGTAATGCATAAACCGGTAACAAACAGGATTTCAAAATAGTTTAAATCTCTTTTGTCCTGATCCGCTTATTCTCTACAGGAGTTACTTTATATCCGGCTTTCCGGAGCAGGCTGATGACGCCTTTATCTCCGGGAAGATGTCCGGCCCCCACGGCTACCAGTAACGATTTTTCGGCCATCAGCGTTTTTAATTTCAGCACCCAGTTGGCATTGCGGTTATATAGCAGGATATCCGAGAAACTGCTCATACCGGCATCACTGTCCACCATCAGGGCTTCCAGCTTTTTGAGATCCTGGTTACGATAGGCATCAAACAACTGGCTCATCAGTTTATTTTCCCCGTTATCTGTGCCGGCACTGTCAATATACTTCACGAGTTCGGCTGCCTGGTATTTGTAAGGGATGCTGTCCAGGAATCCTGCCTGCTGGGCCATGGTCTCCAGTCCTTTAATTTTTTTGCCTGCCGCTTTGGCTGCCGCCATGATGATCTGCTCCATGGAAGTGGCTCCGTCGCAGGGCATCTCTCCTTCTGATAAAAGGGAAGACGCCATGATGGGTTTATAGGTTTCCAGCACAGAGAAGGGAAGCATGGTTGATTTTTCTTCGAAATAAACTTTCACTTTTGTGTAATCCTTGTCAGAAAGCAGGTCACGAAGCGTGGTATCGCCGGTCATTTTCAGTTTAGTGAATGCACCCATCATTTCAAAAAGATTATCGAGGTCCATTTCCATATACACGACCTCACAATCATTGATCACCTGTTTCATATTATCACTCAGCACAGCATCCTCTTTACATAGCATGTGTATGGTGCCAAAAAGCCAGCTGGGTTTCTCCAGACCATTGCCTTCTATTTTCCACAACAGGGAATTGCCGGGAGCCGGATCTTCTTTTTTATTCGGTTTCTGGGCACAACCCACAATCGCCAGCATAGTCAGTAAAAAAACGGAACCCACGCGTATCATAAAATTCATTTTTTGAAATCAGGAAACAGACGATTCAACTCCCCGCGCCGTTGTAAGCAAAAACGGGTATAATAATGAACTCAAATATCTATCCAAAGCACGGACCGTGTCTTTGTGTCAGTCGGTTAATGGAAAACTTCTTCCCAGTATCGGGTAAATTTCACCCCCCAGTTCACTTCCGTTTCTCTGGCAGAAATGGCAATGCCAAGGGCCTGCTTAATAGCGAGTAAAGGTAAATTGATCCCGGCTCCAAGGCCTGCTGATATAGTCCCCTGCACCCTGGGATTAATTTCCAGTAACAAAAATGAACTGTTTACCGCCTGCTTTACCTGTATGCCAATATTTCCATGCAGTTGAAGTTCTTTAATAATGCGGGTGCAATAAACAATGATCTCCTCCTCCTTTATAAATTCACCTTCCACGGATATCCCGTTGATCATTTTTTTTCGTAGCCTGGGGATGACCAGTATGGCTTCCCCCCTGTTACACAGGCAATCCACAGAATATTCCGGTCCTGGCAGGTACTCGCTTACCAGTAGTTCCGGAAAGGGAGCTGAAGAAAGGATACGCAGCGCATCAGCCTGTCTGAGCCAGGGAAGACCGGGTTTCGCATTAAACAAAAGATCAGCCTCATCCATCCGTTCACTCAGGATTCGGAACCCCCGGCTGCCATTAGAAAATGAAGGTTTAAAGCAAACCGTTTTTTCCGGGTAACCAAGTTCTTTTAATGCATCCGCAAACTGTGTCACTGTTTCCACGATCCGGAAGGCCGGAACGTCAATGCCCCTCCATTGCAGAAATTCATACAGACGGCTTTTATTGATCGCAATTTCAAGTGATACCGGCGGGGTTACGATCACGTGGGTGCCGGCCATTTCAAATTCGTTGAGATGCGTGGCAAAATGCATCAGTTCCCGGGTAACCAGCGGCAGAACCACATGAATATTCATTTCCCGGCAAACTGACAAAAGAGTTGCTGTAAAAGCCGGATCATCAGCCCGGGGTATCTGTACAAAAACTTTATTCAGGTAATGTCCAACCGCATCCGGATCAGCATCGGCGGCTACCACAACCAGGCGTTTATCCTGTGACAGGCACTTTAAAATACCTGCTGCACCCGGAGCTCCGGCCCCGGTCATCAGCACCCGTATCGGACTGTTGACAGTTGAAGTTTCCGGTTGTGTATTTGTCATTGATTCAGGTATAAAGTATGTGGGGTTAATTCACAATGGCTTCTTCCCCATACATCTGGCCCTTAAATTTAAGCGAAGGAGATGGAATAAATGTGCCTAATCCCAATTGGTTCCATTTTCTGTCAACGGAGGCGATGGTGGCATCATCGGCCACAATAATATTTGGCCAGTCACGCTGAAAATGATCGTGCTCTTTTGTTTTCCGGGTGCCATCCAGTCCCATACAAGCCGTGTAGCGGGTGATGTCACTCTGAGCCTGCCGAAGGGGGGCAGCCACATTTTCCTTGTATAAATGAAAATCCCGCTTCGGATCCAGGTTATTGCAAAAGCGCCAGAGTGCGACCGGCAGGTCATACGGATTCACGGTATGCTCCACATATAGGATCATTTTGACACCCTGTGTTTCCGGGATGGCTGCAATTTGAGGATGCAACGCGGCAATATGACCTGTCCTGTTTTTTCTGATCGCAATGATCAGGCAGGGAATATCGTGCTGTAGAAGGGATGCATTGACAGCGGCCAGTTCCGGGAACCGGGCTTTGAGTGCTAGTTCAATACCGGCCATATCCCTGCTTACAGGTAACGCCAGGAATTGATCATCTTTTTCTTCCTCTTTTTTATGGGTGCCATCAATACACATCTTACCACCGAAACCCATTTTGCTGCAACTGTGATCCAGCACATCCATCGGACCGGTAGAAAAATAAATATCCGTTGCAGGATTCAGGTTGCTGAATACATAAGGTGCCAGTGCCGGGTAATCCTTAATCGCCGTTCCTTCATCGGAAAGCACCAGGATTTTATTAAACATCATTTGCCCGGCGCCCCACATGGCATTCATAACTTTTTGTCCCTGTCCGGCATATTCTTTTTTGATTTTAGTGATCACCAGGTTATGAAAAACCCCTTCGATGGGCATATCCATATCCACGATCTCGGGCACCATGGTCATTTTAATCGGTGCCAGGAAAATACGCTCCGTGGCTTTACCCAGCCAGGCATCCTCCTGTGGTGGAATACCCACAATAGTGGCCGGATAGACTGCGTTTTTTTTATGTGTAATAGCCGTGATATGAAACCGGGGATACCAGTCAGGTAAAGAATAATAACCGGTATGATCGCCGAAAGGACCTTCCCAGATCAGTTCATCGGACGGGTCTACATAGCCTTCGATAATAAAATCAGCATCGGCGGGTACTTCCACATCCGGCTGACTGATACATCTGACCAGCTCCACTTTTTTCCTGCGCAGAAAACCAGCCAGCATATATTCATCCACATTCTCCGGTAAAGGAGCTGTGGCCGAATATGCGTAAACCGGATCACCACCCAGGGCCACCGCCACCGGCATTTTTTTATTCAGTTTTTTGTATTCAGCAAAATGTCTGGCACTGACCTTATGTTTATGCCAGTGCATGCCCGTCAGTGTGGGGCCGAATACCTGCATCCGGTACATCCCCACATTGCGGGCATTGGTATTCGGATCTTTGGTATGAATGACAGGTAATGTTACAAAGGGACCACCATCTTTGGGCCAGCAGGTGATCACAGGCAATTTAGTGATATCCGGGCTGGTCATGACCACTTCCTGGCATTCCCCCCTGCCCTTTTTAACTTTGGGCATCCAGCTGGCAAACTGCCCGAGTTTGGGCAATAGTTTTAACTGGTCAAGAATTCCTTCTTTGGGGGATGATAAAAGGTGAAACAGTTGCTCGATCTCCCGGGCCACATCATCAAGATGATTTACTCCTAAGGCCATACACATTCTCTTATCACTGCCATAGGCATTCATGAGTACCGGGAATCCATAACCCGTATTTTCAAATAACAGGGCCTTTCCGCCATTGCCGGATTTACTGATCCGGTCGGTGATCTCGGCGATCTCCAGTTTGGGATCCACAAATTCTTTAATCCGGATAAGTTCTCCTGCATCTTCCAATGCTTCAATAAAAGCTTGCTGATTTTTCCAGGCCATAATATTTGTTGTAGCGGTGCAAATGTACAACACTGCCTGTCATCAATGGTTCGCAAAAAGGGAATATCAGTAGATGTTGACCGGGCAACCATTCCGGTTCATCCGCATGGGGTCGCCTCCTTTGAGAGGTGTGATCCGGTATGTCAGGTGTATACCGGTAAAATAATAAATGTCTTTAAATTTAGGACTGCCCCGTTGTGCCCCTTTTGCCGGGTATAAGAAAGAACCACCCGTGACTTCATCACCCCGATACGACATATCCACGGATTGTTGCCCTTTTGCAGTCATCAGGTCGGTTTCGCTGGCATACGAACCACTGACATCATCGAGATAATCCGTAAAGAGTTTGCGGATGCCGATTTCAAGTCCAACCCGGAGATTCTTGTTGACCGCATATTTAATCCCGCCGCCTAAAGGGATCGCAGCCTGTATAAGACTGTATGGTTTCGGGTAACCGGCAATGCCCTGACCCTCTGTACCCAGGGGCTTGAGGAAAACCCGCTGCGCACTGGCATCGTATGCATAGGGATTAAATTTAAAGACGGCGAGTCCGCCAAAAACATAAGGAGAGAATTTATAACTGTAAAGATTCCTGAAATAATATTCACCCACCACACTGAGTTCCGCAATTGATGTTTCAAATGAAAGGTTCCTGGCTAAAAGATCGGGTTTGGTATTATACCGGTCTGCTCCGCCTACAACTGTATAGGTTAAGCCGGAGCGGATCATGACCTGATCTTTCAATTCATAATTAACAGTAACACCGATGGCTCCGTTTGATACTTTTTTGGGGAAAACAGATTCGGCAAGGTCTCCATTATACGCAGACATACCGCCGAATAAACCCAGGTGCAAACGCTGAGCATTAACCTGACAGTATGTAACAAATATTAATAATATGAGGCTGGCTTGTTTCATACCTAAGTACGTGATTCTATCAAATTTAAGGCCGTAATTTTCCTATGACCTTGTTATAACGGAAAAGATTAATCGGAGGTTGACCTGTTCCGGTACAATAATTCTTCATTTGTAAAAAGAGGCAGGTAAAACAGTTTACCATGCTTTTTTCAAAGTGATATTGCAGGTATATAACGGAAAAATCCCTTCAATCGTATAGTAAAAAGTATAGAAGCAGAGATAATTACGAACAGCGCAAAAGAAGTAAATCGTAGTTAATTATTTGCTAAACAGTCCTTTATAAGTAATTCCCAATCCCGGTTCCCCGGAATAACTGATTTTTCCAAAATCATAGCCAATACCGGTGGCCAGGTCTTCTTCAAGTAAAAGCGGGCCGTCCATATCCACATGATCAATAAAAGGAAGCAAATGTGCGATCGCGGCTGCACCTACGGTGGATTCATTCATACAACCGACCATAACGCTGAGATCCAGTTCCCGGGCCCGGCTGATCATTCTCCTTGCCGGGGTGATACCACTGCATTTGGTCAGTTTAATATTAATTCCATGGAAATGGTCTTTGCAGCGATCCACATCCTGTTCCAATACACAGGATTCATCAGCATACAAAGGCAAAGAAGATTCATTAAACAGGACTTTCATTCCCTCCCAGTTGTCTTTGGCCAGTGGTTGTTCAACCAGTTCCACGCCCAGGTCCTTAAGTTGTGGAATGAGTTTTAATGCAGTTTCCAGGTCCCAGGCAGCATTGGCATCAACCCTCAATGTGGCTTCGGTATTATCACGTAATGCTTTTACAATGGCTATATCATCAACAGTGCCGACTTTGATTTTGTAAATGGGCCAGGGTTTTTCCTTCATCTTTTCCACCATTTTCTCAACGGAGTCAATCCCGATCGTGTAGTCGCAGATCGGATTTTTAGAAGTGTCCCCTTTCCACAATTCGTAGAGTTGCTTTTTTTTCAGTTTGCCCCATATATCCCATGAGGCAATATCCAGTGCACAGACCAGGAAGTTATTATGGGGAAACAGGTGATGCAGGTAATGCCAGTAACGTTCCGGATCGGTATAGGCAAATTTCTCCAGCATTTGCCGTTTACTTTCCAGGTCAGCGATCATTTTATCAACGGGAATATTATAATAAGCGATGGCCGGGGCTTCCCCATATCCTTTTATACCCATATGTTCCAGTTCAACGATCAGGGTGGGCTGATGCGTTTTGGTCCCTTTTGAAATGGTAAAAGGGTGCCTGAATTTCAAGCTGAATGGCCAGTATTGCAGTTTCATATTAACAAAGATATTGGAGAACTGTGTGTAAATTACAGGGGACCCTCATCAATTCTTAAAACCATTTATATGAAAAGAATCTTCTCCTTATTGCTGGGTATGACCTGGCTGACTGCTGCTTTTGCACAGACGAACAATAATCCAAATCCCTTCCCTAAAACCATTACCGTAACCGGCAGTGCTGAAATGATGGTGATCCCGGATGAGATCTATGTGAACATTGTGCTCCGTGAATACCAGAAAAAAAACCAGGATAAAAAAGAACTGGAAACTATAAAAGCCGATTTCCTGTCCTATTGTACCACCGCTGGTATTGCCGATACCAGCATCAGCATTCAGTCATATACCGGCTACAGTAATTATTACTGGCTTCGCAAAAAAAAGAAAAGGGACCAGGACCTGATGGCTTCGATCACCTACCAGGTGAAGTTCAGTAATTCGAAAGAAATGGACCAGTTAATCGAAAAGCTGGATGATGAAGCTACAGTGAGTTTTGATATCGCATATACCAGTCATAGTAAATTGACCGAATTCAGGAGGCAGCTAAAGATCCAGGCAATCAAGGCGGCGAAGGATAAGGGGATTTATCTCACCGAAGCCATTGGTGAAAAACTGGGCGGGGCTATCACAGTAAGGGAACCCATGGAATCCGGAACACTTGTCACGGGCTTAAGTAGTCTGCGAATGGTGAATGTTTCAAATACGTATTCCAATACTAAATACGATTACGATAAATCAGTGGATGTGGAATTTAAGAAAATGCGACTGCGGTTTGAAGTGGAAGTGATCTTTGCCATTCAATAGGAAACGCCTGACTACTAACTACTATCTTCTAACTACGAACTAGTTTACCCTCTTCCGCTATTCTCCACATACCCTTTCAGTTCCTCATTGAAGGCATCTTCGGTCAACAGGTCTTCGAGGGAGATATGCATGCGGTACTGCCAGTAATTTTTAGGATTGGCCGGTGTATTGATCCGCTCATCCTGGGGGTTTTCGCGGCGCAGGGTTTCACTCATGCCCAGGAGATCCTGTAACTGGAAGATGCTCCACATGGCCGGTGAATACAGGTGCTGCATGATAATGGCCCGGCTGATCCATGCTTCACAAAACTGAGGGGCCTCACCCCATTGTCCCATCTGGTGATTATAAAAATGCTGGGTCTTATCCCGGTTCTCTTCCCACCATCCCCGTATGGTACTCATATCATGTGTGGAGGGAGTGATCACAGACATATACGGGGCCTCATTGGGGTGGAAGAATTCTTTATCCGGATCCTTTGGCATCCGCTGGATTTCGAGGCTCAGGATACCGGTTTGTTTCATCACATCCGGAACGCATTCGGGTACCATACCCAGGTCTTCACCGCAAACCAGCATATTGGTGGCGGCTTTAAGCATGGGCAGTTTGTGCATGGCTTCCCTGAACCAGAAATCATCCTGGCGGCGGAAAAAATAATTAATGTAGAGCTGTTTCAACTTTTCCTGAACATGGGGGATCAGGAATCGGAATGAATGGGTTTTTTCCATGGCGATCCGGAAATGATATTCCTGTCCCATGGAACCTGGTTCTTCAAACAAAAGGACATTGGAGGTCAGATCAAAAAGTCCAAGCTTGATCCGCTCGTTCTCTGTAGATTGTTCAAGAGTATTGAAACAGGTTTCGATCTGTGACTGGGTGGCAAAATCCGGAGCCAGATCGTAACTGCCGAATTCATTCGGCACCAGGAAGGTCTCTTTCACATAGCCGGTATGTTCACCGAACAGGTCGTACAGCACTTCATCAATAATAAAAGGTTTACAATAACGCTGGTAATCAAACCAGATTCCGTTTTCCCCGAATTCATTAATGTGCACCGGCACACAGGGTACAAAGTGCCCCATGATACCCTGCAGTGAATGTTGCGGGATACTCCAGATACGGAAGAATCCAAGGATATGATCAATTCGGAACGCATCGAAATAACTGGACATTTGTTCGAATCGCTGCTTCCACCACGCAAAACCGTCCTGTTGCATGTGCTTCCAGTTATACGTGGGAAAACCCCAGTTTTGTCCGACGGCTGCAAAATCATCCGGAGGGGCACCGGCCTGCCAGTCCATATTATATAGCTCGGGTTCCACCCAGGCATCACAGCCATAACGATAAATACCAATGGGAATATCCCCTTTGATCACGATCCCTTTTTTGTGGGCATAATCCACGGCTTCCTTTAACTGCAGGTGAAGTTGATATTGGATAAAACAATATAACCCCAGTTGTTTGGTTACTGCATTGCCATTGGCAAACAGTTTTTCAACGGCTGCTTTATCATAGGTACTGTTGGTTTTCCATTCCTGGAAACGGGAGGTACCGAATTTATCACGGAAATAACAAAAGGCGGCATAAGGCTGCAGCCATTGTTTATTGGCTTTAAAGAAATGTTTGTAATCATCGGTGGCAAAGCAATCCTCTCCCATCACTTCATACAGTTCTTTCAGCACGGAATTCTTCAGTTTCATGACCACTTCATAATCCACCACCCCGTTTTCATTCAACTGCTTTTGTTTTTTCTTCAGGCTGGATAGCTGTGCTGCATATTCTTTACCTGCTACTTTGGGCAGATTGATAAACAACGGATGCAGGGCGAATGCGGATATAGCTGCATAAGGATAAGAATCCAGCCAGGAATTGGTGGCAGTGGTATCATTTACCGGTAAAAGCTGCACCAGTTTAAGCCCGGTCTGTTTAGACCAATCCACCAGGAGTTTGATATCATTAAATTCACCCACACCAAAACTATTTCTGCTGCGCAGGCTGAATACCGGGATGGCCACACCGGCCCCTTTCCAGGTATCATTGGGTAAACGGGCAAACCCGTCGTGCTGGATACTGATACGATTACTTCCGCCTTCAGGAATCAGTAAGCGGTTATCCCCGGATTCAAAGCGGATAAACTGTTTTTCTTTTGTATTCCAGACGGCATATTTATAGGCCATCGGAAAATGCTGGCCGGAGAGATCCAGTTTAATTTCCCACCAGTCGCCTTTCCGTTCCATCTCCAGCGGGGCATTTTCTGACCAGTTACGGAGCTTATCACCGGCACCAGTAAGCGCCATTACTTCATGTTTGTGCAATAAGGGCGCTTTGATACGGAATATATGCGTAAAGTGTTTATCCGAATCTGCTTTTCCTTTGGTATGATCAGGCTTTAAAAGTACCTCTCCGAAAGGAGCCGTGAAAAAGGCGTTTTCAAATTCCCCGGCATGATTCCATGTATCAGTCACTACAATTTCCGTAGTCTCTTTA
>CAZYTV010000085.1:0-15428 GCA_964650455.1 uncultured Chitinophaga sp.
CACCCACGAATTCAAATACCTGGTGAACGAAACTGAATGGATCAATGATCCGGAAGCCGATAGCCAGTCCCCCAATATTTACGGCGGCATCAATAGTGTTGTCGTTATCTGATTCGTTAATCCGTATACTGGAAAATCAATCTGCAGTGGTCTACCCCGGATGGGGGGATCACTGTAATTTTTATCCCCCGGCCTCTACAATCGCCTTCACCCCTGCTTCATACGGTGTTGGAGTAAACCCGAATTTTTGCTGAAACTTCGTTGAGTCAAAAAAATAATCCCGGTCATACTGGTACATCATTTCCGGCATTTCCCGCATCAATGGAATAAACAATCCAAGTATTTTCAGCAGCCACATAGGCATCACCATTACTTTATCCTGTTTTTTCATTTCCCGGGCAAAGAGCGAGATCATTTGTCTCCCGGTAATTTTTGCGGAGTCGGTGGGCAGGTGCCAGACCTGATTATATGCTTCTGCTGTATTGCCCAGTATGGCGGTCGCTTTTGCTGCATCGGGTGTGTAGGTAAAGGAATGAAATTTATCCGCATTCATAAACCAGTTCGCCTTTTTCCCCTTTTTAAAATTTTTATACACCACTTCGATCAGAAAGCTTTTCTCGTTAGCCGGTCCATAAAAATCGGCAGATCGGGCAATCAGACCAGATAATTTACCGGCTTTTACTTCTTGCATGAGCATAGTGGC
This sequence comes from uncultured Chitinophaga sp., assembly GCA_964650455.1. Lineage (GTDB taxonomy): Bacteria > Bacteroidota > Bacteroidia > Chitinophagales > Chitinophagaceae > JJ008. Next base: position 704 of record CAZYTV010000085.1, read on the forward strand.
AACCTCCCGGCGCACTTCTCCTTTTCCGCTGGATGGATTGACGGGACTTTCCTCTGTCATGTGCCCGATGGCAGCACGGTCGTAGAGATAGATATTATCAAAGAAGACCAGTCTTGCCTGGTGCCGGATACAGGCATCAATAACAGCCCGCATTAGAACCGGCCATTTTTCACGCCATACTGATAATTTATATTCAAACCCAACGAGCAGGTAGACCACTTTTGATCCAGCCACGGCTTTTTCCACTATTTCGGGGTTACTTAAATCGGCAGGAAAAAGTTCGTCCGTTTCATTCACTTTTACCGGATTACGGCTGACCAGCCTGATCTTATCCGTATAACGGGTCAGTTCCTTTGCGAGTAATGAACCAATGGTTCCATTGGCCCCGAGTATGGTTTGCATAACAATTTTCAACTAAAATAATCTAAACGGCATTCCCCTGTGCTTACAATCGGTAAACGGCTGATAATTCCGGGTAAATGAACCGGGGAACCCTGGCAAAAAAAATGGGGAGTACCTGTTCACGGATACAACCCCATACGATAATCGTCGCAACCTGGGAACAGGTTGGAAATATTAAAAATAAACGTTCACTTATTTATAGAACTGCTGAGAAAGGGAATTCGACACCACTTTGTATTCCCCGCTTTTCAATACGAGCTGATAGCTGTTATTGATTGCCCTGGTGTTGGGATTAGACAGGTGCTTTTCATTATAGGGATGAATGAGTTCAGTTTCTCCCATAATTTCCCCGTTTCCATTTACCGTTCTTTTAAAGACCCTGTAGCTGAAATGCCAGGGATTAAGGGCACCTTCATCTCCATTGGAAGTGTAATCATCATTGAATCCTTCAAAGATCAGTTCACTGGTATGCCCGCGATGTTCGTTGAGGGAATTTGTAATTTCAATAAACTTATTCAGGGCAGGGTCATCATGCACGATACCACTGTCCCAAACCGTTTCTCCATTAAGAAAGATGACGAGGCGATTGTCCACATGTTTTACGTTGATCCAGTATTCTTGTTTCATGTTGCTAAATGTTAGGCTTTAACGAATGGGTTAAAAAAAATTTCCGGAACGAAAATAGAAAAAAGCTCCGTTTCAATTCCATGACAAATGTTATCTGCCAACCTGATACTTGTTAATCGATGGTCCACCATTCTTCCGGACCCGGATTTCAGGGGCAGCCGGCATTTTCATAATAGAAATCATGAAATTGCGGCAATTCCCTCCCTGTCACCTGTTACTGGTCATACACCAGTATGATTTGCACCCGGGTGTGATACCTGTCACATTTGCCGCTGTTGCTGTCCGGTAGTTTTATTAAATTTATACGCGGATTGCCGCTTCATTTAAATACCACTATATGAAAAAGATTGTTTCTTCATTGCTAATTGCAAGTGTATCGCTGAGTTTGTCTGCCCAGACAGGACATGTCATGCAGGGCGTTGGTGCCCACAATATGTCAATGGGAGGTGCTTCCACCGGCCAGGTGCTGGATATCAATGGTGCCCTTCAATGGAACCCTGCCGGTATTACCGCTTTTCCCGGTAAAATCATTTCAGTAAATGTCGGGTTATTTGGTTCTTCTCCACAGGTTAGCTCCACCATGCCCACTCCGGGTGGTAATATGTCCGGTGTGACTAAAGATAAGCGGGGCATGTCCATTATGCCTGCCCTTGCGATGGTATGGTCCAAAAAAAACAGTAAAAACCATTTTGGAGTATCCGCTTATGGTATCAGTGGCTTCGGTGTAACTTTCCCGGAAAGTTCTACCAACCCGGTAACTATGCCGCAACAATACGGAGGTTTCGGACAGGTGAAATCTGATTACCAGTTAATGCAGGTGGGGCTCACCTGGGCTTATCAGTTAAATGATAAAGTATCAATTGGTCTGGCGCCGACCTTTAATTATTCAGCCCTTGAATTATTGCCCAACCCGCTTTCCTCCCCAAGTCCTACAAAAGGATATCCGGGCACTGATAAAGCCACTGCACTGGGTATCGGCGGTCAGGCCGGTATTTATTTTAATTCCGGTACCGGTTTTAAAATGGGTGCTTCCTACAAATCACAGCAATATTTCCAGGAATTTAATTTTAAAAATAACTACGCCGACGGTTCTCAGGCACCGGATGTGAATTTCAGAATGAATTATCCTGCCATAGCTTCAGCAGGCTTAGGTTATTCTAACAAATTATTTGACCTGGCCCTGGACTATCGTTTTATCAATTATAAAAACACAACTGGTTTTAAAGATAAAGGATGGACTCCTACCGCCTCGGTTGCCGGTTTTGGCTGGGAAAATATTTCCGTTGTATCAGCCGGTGTGCAATATAAAGCCTTAAAGGCAATGCCTTTCCGTATCGGTTACACGTATAGTTCAAATCCTATCACTTCAGAACTGGCTATGTTCTCGCTCCCGGCCACCGCAATTATCAAACATGCTTTTCAATTTGGTTTTGGATTTGAAGCCGGTAAAAAACTTACCCTGAATGGTGTCTTTCATCATGGCAGCAGCGGTGGTTCGCTCGATGGTGCATTACTGCACCCGGGCTGGATCACTAATTCCAATCCTTACGGAGCTATTCCCGGAAGTAAAATTTCCTATAAAATGACGACGAATATGCTGATGTTCGGCGTGAATTATAAACTTTAATTACGGATAGATACTATTATGCATTGAGCCCCGGATTACCGGGGCTCAATTATTTTCACCAAGGCTTGCCCTCCACAGTGTGAACAAGGCTGGGTGCAAAGCGGTTATCATCCCGTGCATACCGAGGGATTACTTCAGTTCCAGTATCAGCGCCATTCGTCCCGGTATACTCAATTCTCCGTCTAGCTGAAACTGATCACCCCGGATCACATCCGTGGCCATTTTTTTTCCTTTTATAATTTCTGTAAAACGATCTGTTTTCAGTTGTATCTGTCCCGCATTTTTATTCAGTATCACCATTACAGTCTCCTTCTCCGTATACCTGAAATACACATACACGCCGTTCGATGGCCCGAAATGAAGGGTTTTCCCCCGGTGTATTACAGCTTTATTTTTACGCCAGTTGAGCAGTTTCCTGAGATAGGATTGCAGGGTCAGCTGTTCAGTTGAAAGTCCGGCCCCGGTAAACCCGTTCAACGTATCATCTTTCCATCCTCCCGGAAAATCAGATCGGATCAGCCCGTGATCCCCTGGTTTGGCTGAATTTTCCATCAGCAATTCAGTGCCATAATAGATCTGCGGGATCCCCCGGATGGTCAGTAAATAGCACATAGCCATTTGCATCAGTTCGGGATTCTTCTTCAGGGAGGTGAACACCCGGTCCATATCATGGTTATCCCCAAAGATCAACAGGTCTTCCGGACTGGCATACACGAAATCATTGGCCAGGGCTTCATAGAGCTTTACCAGTCCTTTATCCCAGGATTCGGGTTCGGTCAGCGCCTGTACCAATGCCGATTGTAATGGAAAATCCATGGTGCTTTTCAGGCAACCGTTATAACCGGTTGTATTTGGCTTTCCTTTTTGCCAGTAAGCCGCAATCAGCGGATTGGTACTCCACTCCTCTCCTACAATACTGAAACCCGGGTATTCATGCATGATACGGCAAGTCCATTGCTCCAGGAATTTCTTTTGTGAATACGGATAAGTATCCTGTCTGATCCCGGCAAGTCCCAGGGTTTCAATCCACCAGATACTGTTCTGAATCAGGAAGGTGGACAGAAAAGGATTATCATGATTCATATCCGGCATCTGCGAAACAAACCAGCCCCTCACCATGCTTTCCCGATCAGAAACAGATGCATAAAGATCCTGGTTTACGGTACGGCGATGGTTGGTAATCCGGATGGAATCAGCGTAATTGATCCAGTTCTTAAATGGAAGATCCTTCATCCACCAGTATTTTGACCCGGTATGATTTACGACACCGTCAAAGATCAGTTTCAATCCCTTCAGCCTGGCTTTATCGGCGAGCTCTTTATATTCTGCCAGTGTACCAAATCTTGGATCCACTTTATAATAATCAGTAATGGCATAACCATGATAGGAAGCCTGTGGCATATCATTCTCCAATAACGGAGTAGGCCAGATAGCTGTAAAGCCCATCGAAGCTATATAATCCAGGTTATTAATCATCCCCCTGATATCTCCTCCATGACGGCCATAATCATTGGTTCGGTTTATCCTGCTTTCCCGCATCCCTTCCACCACATCATTGGATGGATCCCCATTGGCGAAACGGTCAGGGGTGATCAGGTAAATAGCATCGGCAGCGGAAAACCCTTTTACAGCAGCCCTGTCTTTAATTCTTGCAGCCAGCTGGTAGTTGTAAGTAGCTATGGTATTGCCCTGCTTTGAAAATTTAATAGTAAATCCACCTGCCTTTGTACTGGCCGCCAACCGCAGGTCAATGAATAAGTAATTCTCGCTTTCGGCTTTATGCACTTTTACAATTTTCACCCCGGGGTATGCCAGGGAAGGGGTACTCGTTCCGATTCCCTCGCCATAAACCATTAACTGCAGCTCCTGATTTTTCATGCCTGCCCACCAGTTCATAGGTTCAATACGAATTGGCTGGGACCTGATTTCAGAAAACGAAAGAAGCATTAAAAAAATAACCGGATACAGGCTGTATCCGGTTACTATCTGGCAAAAATTTTTCATGCGCAATTATTATTTCCCAAAGATATTTTAAACGGGATAATAATAAAAGGATTATGTTCCTTTCTGAATGTTCAAATCCTGATTTACTCCATTTTAAAGACCGGGTTTTGGACACAGACAATCCGTTGGGCTTTATTGCACCAGGTGCTGCGTGCTTTATTGACGGTCTCTTTTTTAGCAGACTGCACCAGGTTATTCCAGTCCGGATTACGGGTAAACGGACCCAAAGCCTTTTCCAGTTGTTCCCTGAAAATAAAGGTAAAAATGCCCCCATCGGCCGGATTTCCGGCAGAGAGTTCTCCCTTCTGTGCAGCCGTCATCATGATCGATAAAGGCCTTTTAGACATAAACAGGGCCTGGCAATTTTCCATACTCCAGCCAATGGATGACGTACGGGTGGAAGCACCTTCCGAACTGACCAGGGCACCGGATGTCGGATCTTTATTGCAGCAATCACTGATCACCAGGTTGAGCCTCGCTCCCTTTGATCTGAGTTTTTGATAAATTGTTTCAATATTCATGGTGAATGCTCCCCCGTATTTCTGGAAACTTTTATCGCGCAGGTCGAGATAAGGAAACTGATATTGCTCATCCACTTCATTAAACCCGTGACCGGAATAATAAAAGACCACAATATCATTAGCTCCCGGCCGTACTGAACTCACCGCCTTATCCACATTGACCTTACTGAAATCCTTCCCGGCAATGACGGTCGGGTTGAATTGAATTTGCAGGAATTCGGCGATTTCACTAAAGGTTTTATAGGTCGCATCCTTATCAATCACACAGGTCTTTCCGATATCTTTATCCTCTGTATTTGCAACTAATACCAGGTGCAGCCTGGCCTGCTTGTCATCGGCACTCAGCCCGCGTGTGCTGGTTTCGAACAGTTGCTTATAAAAATCATCCTCCTCCGTAAAATACCGGGTGACCCGTTCCCGGGTCAGGTCTTCCTGGTTCAGAAAGTTCACTTCTTCCAGAGCACCTACCTGCTCGGTACTGTCATTCACTATTGATAAGACAAAATCAGGTTCAAAATACCCGGAATCAGCATTGTACCTGAATACAAAATGATCCTCAACAAACTCGTCATCGGGACTGCCGATAATAAAGCGGGGGTTCAGTCCGACAAAAATGAGCTGGGTACTGTCATCAGTACCGTCTTCAAGCTGCCCGTATGCTTCCTGCATTTGCATGTCGACGAGCTTATCCTTTTTCTCGTCTGCGTCATGGTAAGCTACCCTTACAAAGCCAGTGCCATCATCATTACGCATGATAAATGCGTTAAAGCGATCTGTTACGCCCCCGCTTGTATAGGAATACTTCATTTCGTACAAGGTTTGGGAACCGGAAGAAAAAGCGATTATCAGAAATACAATAAGCATAAACAGCCGGGTCAGAAGCTTCATTAGCTGTAGTTTTGAGGTGAAATTAAATCTAGCAAATTCAGCCGGTTTACCCAAAAAATTATTACTCCACCAGTCCCTGTAAAAAAGAGACTCAATCCGGTTTTATGTTATAAATTAGAATCTTTAAGAACCACACATGAACCAGCAGGATTCCTCCTTTTCATTCCGCTTTCACGGTTATTTAACTTTTTTATTCCTGATTATACTAGCTGGTTCGCTTCAGAGTCAGCAGTCAAAAGTGGATAGTATGCGTAACCTGCTGCGCATTGAAAATTCGGACAGTAACCGGGTTAAACTGATGTGGCAACTGGCCCGGGACATGGGTGGCTTTAACCCGGATACCGCTCAGTACCTCTCCCAGCAGGCTCTTTACCTGGCCCGTAAAATCAATTACCTCGAAGGTGAATCAAGGGCCCTGGGCGTATTAGCCAATACACTGGTAAAAATCGGTAATTATCCAAGAGCACTGGAACTGAATATTCAGAAATTACAAATTGAAGAGAAAAGAAACAAACCCCGCAACCTCGCCAGTGTACTCATGAATATAGGGGTGGTATATGTATTACAGGAGGAATACCCGAAAGCCCTTGAATATTACCGGAAGGCCGACTCAGTGATCAGGGCCAATAACGTGGAGGATATGAAGTATTATATCAATCTTAATATCGGGGATATATTTAACCGGTTGGATATTTCTGATTCAGCCTTTTCTTATTTCACCACATCACTGGATCTGGCCCGTAAAATGAATGACGGAGACCTGGTAGGTACTTCCATGACAGGTTTGGGTCATACCTATCTGAAGCAGGGTGATTTTGCCGCCTCTGCACTGAATTACCGGACCGGGATTGGATTATTGATCGCCGCTAATGATGATGAAATATTATGTGAAGCCATGCTGGGCCTGGCAAATCTTTTTGAGAAGACAGATCAGCGGGATTCCGCCAGCTTTTATGCCAATGCATCCAGACAAATCGCCAAAAAAGCAGGTTTTTTAACCAAGGAACTGGAAGCGGCAGAATTTCTGACCCAGCACTTCCAGAAAGAAAGAAGTATCGACAGTGCGTTTATGTATGTAAGTTATGTCCGCGGCCTCAATGATTCGGTAAACAGTAAGAGCCGTATCCGTGAATCACAGGTAATCACCAGTAATGAACAATACCGCCAGATGGAACTGGAAGAACATAAAAGGCTGGAACGAGCGGAGCGTTTCAAACAATTGCAGATGTTGCTGATTGCCATATTTATTCCTGGATTTTTCCTGCTGACCCTGGTGCTCAGCCGGGTGAATGTGCATATAAAAGTAATACGGGCCCTGGGTATTTTGTCACTTTTATTCCTGTTTGAGTACCTGACCCTGCTCCTGCATCCCACCGTTGCCAATCTCACCCACCATACCCCCGTATTTGAAATCCTGATTTTTGTGGCGCTGGCTGCAATCCTGATTCCGCTGCATCACAAGCTGGAGCATTGGTTTATTCACAAACTGATCCACCACCGCCATGGAGAAGCTATAAAAAAAGTAGCGGCAGAAGCGGCGGCTTCCGCTGCAGCAGTGGTTGCTCAGGAAACTAAAAAGCCTGACCCCCAAGCGGAAATTAATCCACCACCTAAAAAATAAAAGGTCCCCGGAAACCGGGAACCTTTGTAATAATTTTTACCTGATCTTAGTCGGTTGTTTTCACCGGCCTGGTGGTAGCTTCCTTCATCTTTGAGGTATCAATAGGAGTTGCGGGAGTATCAACCACCGTTGGGGTTGGTGTACTCACCTGTGGGGTATCGGGTGTGGGTTCTTTTTTCTCTGTGCCCTCGTTACAGCCAACGGCTACAAGAGCAGTTACCAGGAAAGCACCCAGGATCATCCGGTAAGCAGTAATTGATTTTTTGCTGATCATATGTTGTTGGTTTAAGTTCTAAGAATACACTTTTTTCAGAAAATTTCCAAAAAAAAATAACTCCCACGTCCGGAATCCGAAAACCAAAAGTTTACTGATGATCCTTCTTAACCATTACACCCGGCAGCAATTTAAAATAAGTGGCTTTGAACCGACCTTTTGCAACCAGCCCCTGTACTTCCGCCTTCCGGACAACATTACAGAATCCATCATCTGCATGCGCATCGCCGTGTTCATCAATCGAAGTGCCATCCACAAAATACGCTTTGCCATTGACCCGGACAGCCAGGAGACAACCATTTTCCTTTAAACCAAACTGGCACTGACCACAGGCCGTTTCCACGACCTGAATTTTTTTAGTACTGTCGGCTACAGAAATAGGTTTAATGGTTTGTTGTGCAAACCCATTCACGCCAATAAAACAAAACAGGAAAAAGAGGGGTATTTTCATTGTTGCTTTTTTTAAACTAACCAGGCATTTGCCGGGGATAAAGATAATCCAAATGACTCACCTATAATCACCTGCTGACAGGTCCTGACGGTTAAGACCTGACCCATCGTTTCCAGGATCGCCATATAATGGCTGCCGCAATAGTGCAGTTCCTTCACCGTAGCTGTTACCGGTGATTGGTCAATCGCAACCAGGCTGATTTTTTCAGGCCGCAGCATCCATTTTTTTCCAGGTTCCACCGGTTTGCCAGGCAATAATAAAGCAGCCAGGCTGTTTTCAATAATATTAAACTCGCCTAACAGAGAAGCGGTATAACTGTCCGTTGGTTGTTCATATACTTTTACAGGGCTCCCATCTTGTACGATCCGGCCCTCCCGCATGACAATGACCCGGTCGGCCCATGCCAGCAGATCTTCCGCATCATGTGAAACCATGATACAACTGATCTTCCATTGCTCCACCAGGTCTTTCAAAACATCTTTAATGATTTGTGTATGGCGCCGGTCCAGATTTGAATAGGGTTCATCCAGTAATAAGAGTGCAGGTGATGTGGTCAGTAACCGGGCAAGGACAATGCGTTGTCTTTCCCCGCCGGATAACTGATCTGTTCTTCTTTTCAGCAGGTGACTGATCCGGCATACTTCATAAATGGCCTGTGCTTCATCTTCACTTCGGTTATTCCGGGCCTCCAGTTCTTCTTCGACCCGGTAATTATTACGCAGCTCGAAATGCTGGCTCAGGTAGGCAATCCGCGGATGACCGGGTAATAATTTTTCCAACGGTCCCCTGACCCTGGAACCTTCAAACAGGATTTCTCCCGTATCGGGTTGCAATAAACCGCCGATCATTTTCAGTAAACTGGTTTTACCGGAGCCGGTTTCACCCACGATAGCTATTTGCTGATATTGTTCCTGGGAGAACTGAATATCCCTGACAGAAAAACCTGTTTTTTCCTCTTTTCCCAACCCGTTTACCGCTAATAAAATCATACCCCGAAAATAGTCCATCGCTGCCTTCCGGCAAGCAATTGATCAAAGCAGCTTTTCAAGAATCATAAACTCCAGTTCACGCAGGTGTTTACCAGTCAGTCCATCTTCCTTAAAAGCTTTACGTTCGCCTGTATCCGCATAGCCATGACGTTGGTACCAGGCGATCAGTTCGGCCCGGAGAGAGATCACGGACATATAAACAGAGGTACAATCAACCGAACGGGCATATTCATCTGCCGCACGCAGGATGATCTTGCCGATTCCTGTTCCCTGCAACTCAGGGTCCACACTAAACATACCCAGGTAAACTCTTTTATTTTGAACCTGCAAGTTTACACATCCCAGCAAACGGCTTTTATGATCTGTGTATTTCAGGAAGATACTGCCGGGCATTCCCATCACTTCTGCCAGGTTATTTTCATCTGTACGTACGTTTCCGGCAATCAGGTCTGCTTCAGTGGTCCAGCCCTTACGGGAATCTTCTCCCCGGTAAGCCCGGTTTAGTAATTGCATGAGGGCCGGTATATCAGATGTACCGGCCAGGTGGATATGCGGATCAGAAAAAACAATCATAACGTAAATGTAAATAAATTGAAGGAACAAGTATTTGCTCCGGAGATTGCGGATGATCCTGTAAAAATTTTAATAACGGAACAAAAAAGCATTTTCCCTGATCTTAATATCCAGTTCAACGGCTTCCCCGTATTCACCATCGAGATGATAGGCTATGCGCTGCAGGGATTGGATCCGTACCGACTTTACCGGAAGATGTGTAATAACGGATAAACCGAGGTGCTTCCCTTTTTCAATCAATGGAAGATAAAACAACCGGCGCAGGGGATTCATGGATGATGCGATCACCAGGTCCAGCATCCCGTCATCGGCACGGGCTGCCGGTGCCACATGAAATCCTCCCCCGGCCCTTCGCCCGTTACTGATATCCACCAGTAGTTTTTTTCCAGTCATGACCATTTCGCCAGCCTGGATGGTAAAATGATTTGACCGGTAACTGAAAATTTTCCGGAGGATGGTCAGGAGATAAGAGGTTTTACCGGGCATTTTTTTCTTTGCGGTGAGCGCTTTTGCCACAGCTCCTTCAAACCCGGCCCCTACCCCATTTATAAAAAGCCGGTTATTACAAAGTCCGCAGTCTACCGGACGGGCCGGCAGGTCAAGTACTTTTTTCAATTGGGAAGCCGTATCCAGATCACCATATAACAACCAATGAAAATCGTTCCCGGTTCCGCCTTTAAAAATCACCAGGGGCAGGTTGATATCCGGGTAGTGATTTATAAAATAATTGAGGGTTCCATCACCCCCGACCAGGTAGATATCTGTAAATCCCGCAAAGGAAGCAGGCCATTCCTGTATAAATACTGTTTTTGCAATATTATATTGATGTAATAAACCTTCGAGCCGGGCCATTACTTGAATGGCACGGCCAGCTCCCGCCAGTCGATTACATACTAAGGCAATATTTCTTTCTGCAGCCAGGCAAAAGCATTGAGGTGAAAAAATATCGTTATACTGCTTGTTGAAAGCAAACGATGATGGAAGTTAATTTTCTTCAGTGACTCTGAGAAATTATCATTTTCGCCCCATTTGCTATTTACTTATCTTCCGGCCATGCACCCGCAATTGCAAAAATTACTGACCTGTGTGGATCTGGAAGAAAAAGAACAGGCTACCCGTTATGCACTCGACCAGGTACATACGCTGAAACAACTCAAGGCAGAAGGCCTGGCCCTTCATCCGCTGATCGTAGTACGTAGAAATTTTGGTTATGCCGATTACCCGGAAATCAGTTTCAGGCTGTCTTTCCCGCCAGAAACTAACCTGTTCAGGGATGGGGCTGCGATCGAGTGCTTTATCAGCGGGGAAGAACCGGTAAAAGGTGTCTTGATCAGCATGGAGGGCAAGGCCGGTGAATTCCGGCTTTTCGCCCCTGATTTTCCGGACTGGATCGAAGATGACGGGGTTGGGATCAAACTGGCTCCGGATACCCGCACCACTTCCATCATGAAAAAAGTGTTGAATGAACTGGAACAGAACAAGGCTTTGTTCCGTCTCTTTGAACAGGTTCATGGTCCGGCCATCACGGCAAGGGCAAACCCTGCCCATACCGGCTTTGCCGGAACACTTAAAAATAAGGCTCTGAATGAAAGTCAGCAGGAAGCGATCCGGGCCATCATTCGGCAGGAGGATCTGCTGATCGTGCATGGCCCACCCGGTACGGGGAAAACCACCACCCTGGCTGAAGCCATTTACCAGTTAGTAAAAAATGGCGAAAAAATACTGGTGTCCGCACCGAGTAATGCGGCTGTGGATCATATTTCCAGATCCCTGGTTAATATGGGGATCAACCTGCTCCGTGTAGGTAACAGCAGTAAAACCGATGCCGCCATTTTTGCCCATACCCCTGAAGGTAAACTGGGCAACAGTAAATCACTGAAAGAGATTAAACAACTTAAAATAAGGGCGGAGGAATTCCGGCGTATGGCATTGAAATACAAACGGAGTTTTGGCAAAGCGGAAAGGGAACAACGGAACCTTTTATTCAAAGAAGTAAAATCAATACGGGCAGAGATCCGGAAACTGCAGGATTACAATGAACAAAAACTATTTGAGGAAGCTTCAGTCATTGCAGGTACCCCGATCGGTCTGTACGACGCAGGGGTTGAAAAAATGAAATTCAATACCCTTTTCCTGGATGAAGCCGGTCAGTGTATTGAACCTCTGGCCTGGTGTATTTTCCCGATGGCAGAAAAAATCGTGCTGGCCGGGGATCACTGGCAATTGCCTCCAACTGTAATGAGTTACCAGGCGGCCAGTCTCGGATTTAATAATTCCATACTGGAAGTCGCTGTTCATCATACTACCGCTGTTTACCTGCTGAATACACAATACCGGATGCGGGAATCAATCGCAGGCTTCAGCAGCCGCTATTTTTACAATGAGTTACTCAAAACGGCCACGCACCTGCAAAATACAGGTACTCATATCTGTTTTATTGATACAGCCGGTTCCGGCTTTAATGAAAAACAGGGTCCGGATGGTATCAGTCTTCAGAATGAAGGCGAACTTAATGTCATCCGCCAATTTCTGGAACTGGAGGGATGGGATCCGGCCAAAACCGCTTTTATTTCCCCCTATTCCGGGCAGGTTTCCGCAGCCAGGGAGTTATTGCCTGCGGGTATGCGTATCAGTACTATCGACAGTTTCCAGGGCCAGGAAAAAGAAAATATCATTGTATCCCTGGTCAGGAGTAACGATGAGGGGGAAATCGGCTTCCTCAAAGATTACCGGCGGATGAATGTGGCCATTACCAGGGCGAAAGAACAGTTGCTGGTGATCGGCGATAGCGCCACGATTGGCGGTGATAAATTTTATCAGTCATTTCTTGAATATGCAGAAGAAAAGGGGCAATACCGTACTGTGTGGGAATTCCAGCTTTGACCGTACCCCTTGCGCTTACATGATTGATTTTGATAATAATCACCGGATGCAATGACCATTATCAATTGAACCCCCACAGCCGGCGAACTACCTTTTCCAAAATACACATTTATGAAAAGGTCTGCATTTTACTGCCTGGCAGTGGCTGTATTTTTCATATCCCAGCAATCCGCTGCCCAGATATTAAATCCTAAAAAAATCCTGGAAAGGAAGGCCAACCGCACGATTGAAAAAAAGACCGACCAGGCGCTCGACAGTCTTTTTGATAAAAAAGATAAACCGAAGGAAGAGCCTCCAAAAGCAGAACCCCCCAAACCGGTACCCGCTGAAAACCCGGAACCCGCTGTAAAGGAAACAAAAGATACCGTCCCCACCCTGCAGACCTATTCTAAATACGATTTTGTACCCGGCGAAAAAGTGATTTTCTTTGATGATTTTTCTCAGGATAATCCAGGCGACTTCCCGGCACTATGGAATACCAATGGATCAGCAGAGGTAGTCACCAGTAATTTATACCCCGGACGATGGATGCAATACTCCGGCCGGAATGCCATCTGGACTGATTCTCTGCTCAAACTCCCGGATAACTATACCATCGAATTTGATGTGGTTCCTATAAAAGGGGAAGAAGGCAGGATGGCCGGGTATTCCTTCCGCCTGATGCATAGTATTAATGCCATGTCCTGGGATGGAGGGTCTGTTCCTGGTAAAGCGGGATTCAGCAGTGGCGTGGAATATTTTGGACGGCCTTATTACAGGACTTATATGAATAGTGAAGAAGGTCGTAACCTGGGGCTGACCGGCTATAAAGATGACCACCAGTATTACCAGAAGGAAAATCAGAAATACCATATTGCAGTATGGATACAGAAATCCCGGGTGCGTTATTATGTCGATGAAAACAAACTGTTTGATCTGCCTAAAGCTTTTCCGCTGGCCTCAGTAAAAATGGATAGAATACGATTTGAGGATGGAGCTGCCCTGGTCAGCAATATCCGCATTGCTGTTGGCGCACCGGATATGCGGAATAAACTGATGACTGAAGGGAAAATCGTGAGTTATGGTATTTACTTTGATGTTAACAAAGACATCGTAAAACCGCAATCTTACGGTTCCCTGAAAGAAATCGCGAACATACTTACCGAAAATCCGGAGGTTAAGATTAAAATCATCGGGTATACAGATGCCGATGGTGCCGATGCCGCCAACCTGGATCTTTCCAGGCGAAGGGCCGCTGCCGTAAAAACCGAGCTTATTTCCGGATTTGGCATTGAAGGCTCAAGGATGCAAACAGACGGACGTGGTGAAGCCGAACCAGTGGCACCGAATAACAGCCCATCTAACAAAGCCCTGAACCGCAGGGTTGAATTCATTAAATTGTAATTTAAATCATTCCGGTTAAATAGTTTCAGCAAAAAGAAGTTGATCATACCCGGTTAACGGGGAGTGATCAACTTCTCTGTTGCTGATTTTCCATTCTTCAAACAGTTATCCGACAATATACCTGCAGGATAAGAAACGGGTCACCGGCTTGTCATCGTTACAGCATAAGAACCTGAAATGTAACACGAACCTGTGTTTCAGTACTGCCAAAAGACAAAGGGGTCATTTAATCAATGACAAAAACTGAGCAAACGCATTAATTGTTTTGACCCGCGTCATACAATATACCGTAGCGGCAGGTTTACATTTAATGGACGAATTTTATTTGCAGTTCTTACAAACACATTAAAATGAAAAAGTTATTAATACTGACCGGCGTTATCATCGTGCTGATCACTGCCCTGTCTTTTATAACCAGCCAGGAAGATCCCTGGAAGGTTCCGGAAAAATATGAAAAGCTAAACAATCCTGTACCGGCTGAT
>CAZYTV010000086.1:0-15395 GCA_964650455.1 uncultured Chitinophaga sp.
GTTTTTCCGCTTCTGTTTCTTCATTAAATACATCGATCGTGTACCCGATAGCCATGAACGTATAAAAAGAAATGCCGACCGGCAGGAATAATTCAATCTCCGGAAGCGGCCAGTGCAAGCCGGAACGCTGCAGGAGGGCAATCAGGCTGTTATTAATGACGGTGAAATACTTGAAGAAAAACAATGGCAGTAATACGAGTACGATATTGAAAATTTTAAAAGCACTCCTGCGGGATTCATTCTTTGTCTGCCCTATTAACCGGGTAAATAAGTAGGTGGAAGCGGTGACCCCGGCCAATAATAATGCAAAAACGGGTTTAATATTAATATAAAAGAAATAACTGGCCGCCAGCAAAACCAGCCAGCGCCATTTTGATGGTGCACTGAAATACAACAGGATCACCGCTGCAAAAAAAAGGATAAAGTTGAACGATGTAAAAACCATTCCTATGCTTTTGACATTATTACATCAATCATATCACCCACATTCTGCATTTTATTCAGTTCCCTGAGTTTAAATTTGATGGAGAAAGCGGCTTCCACATCTGTAATCAGCAACATGTGTGAAAGGGAATCCCATCCCTCCACATCATTGGCGGTCATTTCGTCCGTGATTACGAGATCGGGATTGTTAAATATTTTTCTGAAAACCGGAGTCAGTTGCTCAATAACAGTTGCTTTTTCCATATTCATTATTTATTCTGTTCAGTAATAATTTATATTTTATCCCCCTGGCGGATACCCAGAAAGTCAGCCAGCGCCTGCCCGTTGCATTCATTTCCTTCTTCATCCATGGCATCTTCAATGGATAGTATACCGTTGCCGGTTCCCACCAGGAGCCGTTCTTCTTCCACGGCCACTACAACCCCTGCTGCTGCACTCAGGGCTGACAGCTCAGGTTGCACTTCATTTACAATCAACTCTTTGCCCCGATGCCTGATCTTCGCATACAGATATGTGTTTTTGTAAGGATGATAGTTCAGTCCGCGTACCAGTCGCTCAATGTACTCAGAGGTCCCGGAAAAATCAATATAACCATTATTCTCCGGGTATTGTTTCTTACCATAATAGGAAGCATTGGGCTGCTGTGGTATCCGTTGAATATGCCCCGTATACAACTGATTCAGCAGTTCCGGAAACATATCGATTCCCGCCCTGATGCATTTAACCATCAGCGATGCAGCCGTTTCTCCTTTCGCCAGTTCGAACTCGCGGTACAGCAGCACATCACCGGTATCAATGGCTGGTTCAACAAAGTGCCACATCGCCCCATGGGTTTTCTCCCCGTTCATGATCACCCAGGAAGGCACATTCAGTCCATGGTAGCGGGAAGGAACTGAATTATGAAAATTGATCGTCCCCTGAACCGGCACCGCGAGTACATCCGGACGAATCACCCAGAAATTATTAATACTCAAAATATAATCTGGCCGGTGTTGCTGAATAAACGCGAGCATTACGGGGTCATTAAGACGTTCAATACCCCTGTGTAACAGGTTATTTTTTTCACAGAATCCGCTGATCGGATTCATCGGATTGATCCGCCGGGTATCGTAGATCACAAAACTGATCTCCGCATCCGGCCGGTCAAGCAGGATGCGCAGACAGCTCAGCAACATCTGGTCATTTCCAATAACTCCAAATTTCATGTCCTGCTTTTCTTTTTAATCCAGAAAGGCTTTGAGTGCTTTCCGGTCAATCTTCCCGTTCGTATTCAATGGAAGTACCGGTTTAAAAATAAATTTAGTCGGCACCATATAAGGCGGCAGTTTTGTTTTCAGGAACTGCACCACCCGTGCCGTGTTATCCTCCTCCCCTTCCAGAAAAAGCGCAATTTCTGTATTTCCGCTTGCATTCTGAAACGGAATTGCCACTGCATTATTCCCCTGCATAAATTCCCGGGCATGGTGTTCAATTTCCCCCAGTTCGATCCGGTACCCCTGGATCTTTACCTGGAAATCCAGTCGGCCGGAATACATAATATCCCCTTCTTCATCATAATAACAAAGATCACCGGTTTTGTAGAAACGGACAGGGTGACCCAGGTAGTCCATGATAAAAAAAGATTCTGTGTTCTTCTCTTCATTTTTCCAGTAGCCACGGGTCAGTTGTCCGCCCGCGATACAGAGTTCCCCTTTTTCTCCCTGGCCGAGAATCTTCCGCTGATCATCCAGTATCAGGCCGGTAATTCCCTCCATCGGCACACCGATTGAAAGCATCCCATTCAGTTGCTTATTTACACCACCTCGCTTATACCGGTAATACGTACAGTAAATGGTGGCTTCTGTGGGGCCATAAAAATCAAGAATTTCAGCATTCGGTATACAGGCTGCCCACTCATCCACCAGGTCCAGCGGGGAGGCTTCTGCGGTGAGAATACAATAGCGAATGGACGGCACATCAATTTCGTCAAAATAAGGTCTCAGGTACCTGATCATAGAAGGTGCCATTACGATAAAGCTGAGCTGATGATCTTCCATCAGTCCATACACATAACTGTACTTGATCTGATCATGTGGTATCGTATAGGCACAGGCCCCGTGAATGAGCGGAAGCAGGAATGACTGAACTGAAACATCAAAAGTCAGGTCAAAACACTGCAGGCAACGGTCTTTTTCCGTAACCTCAAAACCAGCTGCCATGAATGCATCCATAAATACCACCAGGTTATCCCGGGTGATCGGAACGCCCTTGGGTGTTCCTGTACTGCCTGATGTGAATAAGATATAAGCCAGTTCCGTATCGGCTACAACAACCGGTTCTTCCAGCCCCGGGGCTGCAGGCAAATCATGGGTATTCAGTAATTGTTTTGCATTGAATGATCCGCCCGGATGTGAGTTAAGTACCAGGCTGATATCCGCCTGTCCAATAATCTCATTGCTTCTCTCAGCCGGTTGTGAATGATGAAGTGGTACATAAGCATGCCCTTCCATCCATAATGCAAATATGGAAGCATAGGTCTGTATATCATCATTGGTGACCAGGCCGATGTTGTGGCTTTTATTGTCAATAGTCCGCAGCCCCTGGCGTATCGCAGCGATCTGACTGCCAAAAGCGGCATACGTATAATGTACACCGGCAATACAGAAGGCCTGGTGGTCCGGACGCCCGCTGATCTGCCGGGTAATGGGTTGTAAAATTTTTTCGATAAACATGTTTGCTTTCATTTATGTTTTATCCGAACAGGTCAATAAGCATTTTTATCTCCCCTGATAGTTACCCATACGGTCAGGAAAATCACACGCAGGTCAAACCAGAGATTCCAGTTTTCCAGGTACCAGATATCATACTCGATCCTTTTCCGTAACTGTTCTTTCTCCCGGATCTCGCCGCGAAAACCATTCACCTGTGCCCAGCCCGTAACACCGGGTTTAACAAAGTGACGTATCATATATTCATTCAGCACCCTGGAATAATCTTCTGTATGACGGAGCATGTGCGGCCGGGGACCGACTACTGACATATTCCCGATAATCACATTAAAAAACTGTGGCAATTCGTCAATATTGGATTTACGCAGGAAGGCGCCCAGTTTTGTGATCCGGTTATCATTCTGTGTAACCTGTTTGGTATCCGCATCCCGGTTGACGCGCAGTGTTCTGAACTTAAAGCATTTGAACGACTTGTTGTCCCGTCCTGAGCGTAGTTGTACAAAGAACACAGGTCCTTTGGAACTCAGTTTGATCAGGATGGCCATCAGGGGTACCAGCCAGGATAGCAGCAGCACCACTACCAGAGAACTGAATACGATATCGAAGACTCTTTTCTTGATTCTTGCTGTAATATCATCCAACGGCTCAGAACGAAGTGAGAGAATGGGAATATCATTTATAAAATCAATATGCGTGTTCCGGTTGACAAATAACTGGAAATCGGGCACAAACTTAAAACGGATCATATTGGATTCCGCAACCTGTGCCATATCATATACATATTTATTTGATTCAGGAGATACGGTTGAGTAGATCTCATCCACATCATTTTCGATGGCATAAGAAACACATTCTTTCCGGTTACCGAGGATGGGAAACGTAGAGAGTTCATGAACTTCATGCGGATCCTCAAAATAACCCTCCATGGATAACTGGTCACTGGTCATAAAATGACTGACCAGTTTTTTGGAGAGATCATTATACCCAAGCACCACCACTTTTTTCTTAAAGCGGTTTCCTTTCTTCATATATACGTTCAGCAGCAGGAAGAGCAGCCGGGTAAACAGAATGATTATCCCGAAACCCAGGAAATTGGAAAGGACGAACAGCCTGGAGTAACTGTAATTATACAGAAATATAAAAGTCAGGATAAAAATGACAAACAGCAGGAAAGCTTTCAGTGACTGCTTGCCAAAATAGTCAAAGTTGAAGTGGTTGGTCCGGGTATAAACGGCATTGATATAAGCAGAAGCCAGCCAGGCCATATTGCTGACAATGAAAAATGCATTGTACTGCTGGCCGCTCCGGTCGATCCTGTTCATGACCATGATCAGGGCAAGGTGCACCGCATTCAGGGCGAATAAGTCCATCCCCGCAAAGAAAATCTGGAATATACCTTTATTCCGGTTTGTCATTTAATCAGTTTTATCATTTTCTTTATCGCACCTGTTTTATACCTGAAAAAATCTGTTCATGTTGTTCGGCCACTTTATCCCAGTTAAACTCCGTTAATGCCCGGGTTTGAGCTTTCGCCGCCAGTTCTTTCATATGCCCGTGGTGCTGTTCCGCATAACTGATCTTTTCGGCCAGCGAACCGATATCCGCCTTATTGAATGTCAGCGCCGTATCCTGCACGGCATATATATTTTCTTCAATATCACTGACAATGAGGGGCACACCCAGTCCCATGACAGAAAGGATTACCGGTGACAGACCTTCCACATCAGAAGGCTGTATGTAGCAATAACAATTCGTCATCAGCCGTGTTACATCATCCCCGTATAAAAAGCCGGTAAAAATCACTTTATCCGAGGCCATGGCATAGAGTTCATTTTCATAAGATGAAGGGTTAGGTGAACCGCCTATCATCACAAGCTTTCTGGTTGATCCTGATTTTTCAAATGCCGGCAACAGGTAATGCAATCCCTTATCCGGAATAAACCGTCCTACAAAAAGGTAATAGCTGTCTCTCTCGAGTCCAAAACGCTTAAATACTTCTTCGCCGGGATTTACCGGGGCCACTTCACTTCCAAAAGGAATGAAAGCAAATTGTTTTCTGAACCGGTTCTCAAAATATTGCCGGGCAATTACATTATCAAAAATTATATTCGTTGGAAAATATGCACTGATATAAGTGGAAATCCGAAGATAAATTTTCCCATACCAGGGCCATTTATCCCGTTTCCAGTCGACCCCGTCCTGGGAAATAAATACTTTTTTCCCAAACAGCCGTAAAGGCAGGGCCCAGATACTGTTTCCTCCATTCTGAATATGAACCACATCCGCCGTATTCCTGAAAATGATATGGCAGGTGCTTTTGAAAGAGTGCAGCAGTGTATCAAAGCCTTTCCGACTGACTGTTTTAAAAGTTTTTATATGCACGCCCTTGTAGTCTGTAATATCCAAATGCACATCCGGATAACGTCGATTATACGCTGTTACCTGATGGCCGCGCTCTACCAGGCGGGGGAATAATTCCATCGCAAACTTATCTGCACCAGCCGCTCCTTTGGCAGGAGGAAGGGTGCGGAAACCAAATGCTGCAATTCTGAGTTTCTTCATCTTATTTCAGATAATCCTTATAATAGGCATTTACATACTGATGTAATGCTGCCTTCCAGTCCTGCATCAGGTTGACACCCCTGAGTTCCAGTTTTTTATTGACCAGGCGCTCGCAGGGCGGACGCTCTGCAAAATAGGTCTGCTTAAAATAATCTGAATTCACACTGGTGATTTTGACTTCTTTTTCCAGGCCCATTAACTTCAGCAGTTCACCGGCCACTTCCAGCCGGCTGGTTTGCCCGCCGCATACCATATTATATAAGCCCCAGTATTCTTTTTGGATCAGCGCTTTTACATTTTTTGCAAAGTCATGGGTATACGTGGGGGTGCCATCTTTATCATCCACAATAAACAGTTCTTTTTTCCCATCTTTCAACTGTTTCATGAGTTTCTGGATAAATTTTTTATCCTTTGAAGGTCCGGCACCCATCATCCAGCCGGCACCGCAAACCAGGAAACGGCGGGCATTTTCAACCACAAACCGTTCACCCATGTATTTGGACCGGGCGTACACCCCCAGCGGATTGGGTTGGTCCCAATCATCGTACAGTTCCTTTTTTCCATCGAAAATTCCGGCAGTACTGATGTATAGCAGGGGAATATCCAGTTGGTTGGCCAGGTAAACAGCATTCTCAACGGCCAGGGTATTGGTCTTGTAAGTATCGTCCGCATTCTGCTCGCAAAACTCCAGGTCTGTATAAGCGCCCAGGTGAAAAAGATAATCCGGTTTAAAATCCAGTACATCTTTCTTATATGCGTCAAAATCCCGGAAGTCAAGGAAACTCAGCCAGGATACGTTCACATCTTTATCGGTACATTTTATTTCATAATCGTCTTTGAACTGGGTATAAAAAGCCTCTCCCAGCATACCGCCACATCCTGCGATGTAGATTTTCTTTTTCATGTTGATCTTTTTAGGTTTCGGTTTATAATTAATGCTTATTGATTATTAATTCAATTTTTTTCATGGTTTTAGCCGTTGAAAAATTATCCAGTATAAACTGTTTCAATTCGCCGGCATACTGTTGCTGCAGCTCCTGGCATCCATACAATTCAGTGATAGCCTTCTTCATCCCTTCCCTGTCCTGTAAGGCCAGCAGTTTGCCGGACACATTATTCCGGATATAATTCTGTGTGGAAGGTGTTTCTGATATAATGATCGGTTTAGACAAAAGGGCTGCCTTCATCATCACAATCAGTCCACAAGGAGCTTTGCTGTTCAATGGCAAAAAAACCAGCCGGCTTTTCTTCACCAGTCCGTAAAATTCCTCCTGCGTTGTATCAAAATACATTTCCAGATTAGCCGGTAAGCCGGCAAACTGGGGAAAGTGTTTTTTCCTCGCCACCCCGGCAAAACGGATTTGCGGCAGATCCCTGGCACAACTGATCACTGAATTCCAGTCGCGGTATGCATCTCCCCCGGTAAAAACGAAATCACCATCCCCGGAAAATTCACCCAGTTCATCAGTTTTAAAGAACGGATCCTGTATCACAAAAACTCGGTCATGCGGAAATCGGAATTGCCCGGAATAAAGATCCACCAACTGAATATCATTCACCGAAAACCAGAAGTCCCGGTTCCGGAAGGCTGTATTATATACAATTTTCCGGAACAGGCTGTTGAGCAAACCTTTTTCATGTGCGATCATATTCAATGCTATCACTTTCCTTTTTCTGCCGGTGACCCGGCTGAAAAATGCGGTAATCGCACCAATCACAAAATTGTCGGTGATCAGCACATCACCTTTTCCGGAAGCAGATAAGCCTTTCGCAGCCAGTCTGAAATACTTATACCATATACGAATTTTACCAGTCTTTGTGGTATCATCCTTCGGGTTATAATCCTGAATTCCCAGGAGCAGGGTATCATAACCCAGCTTTTCCAACTCTTCCTTTATCCAGAAATCAGTGCTGGCAATAACCTTAAAATCTGCAAGTACAATTATCTTCACCCTATTCAGTTCAGTTTACTAATGATTTTGTTGATGGCACCAGTACCGGATTACGGCTGGGGCCTGCCACGGCTGCTTCAAAACAACGGACCAGTTTTACATAGTGATGTTCTGCCGAAAAATCCGCCGTCAGTTTCCCGAATGCCTGCTCGCCCAGCCTTCTGCACTTCTCTGTATCTTCAAAAAGTTCGCGCACACAGGCCTGCAGTGAACTCACATTCTTTATTGTAAATAATAAGCCGTTTTCCTGGTCAGTCACAATCTCCCGGAGGCTCCCGACATTGGTGGCCACCACCGGTTTACGGAAAGCAAAGCTCTCCAAAACAGTATTCGGAAAATTATCATATACCTCAGTGGGCATTACCGTAAATGCACAGGAAGCCAGGTATTGCTGGATCTCACTGAAAGGCAACTGTCCGAGTAATTCTATCCGGTGGCGTTTACCAGCCAGGTAGGATTTAAGTTTCTGATCAAACCCGGAAGATGAACCCCCGATTATTTTAAGTGCAAAGGGCGTATCTATAAATGCATCTACCAGGGTATATAGTCCTTTCTCCTCTTCCACCCTTCCAATAAATAAGGCAAAGGAACCATAACTGATTACCTGGTTTTCTTTCATTACACTGAAATTGAAAAAAGTCGGTATATGATGCAGTTTCGCCGGTTGCAATCCAAAAGCTGCCAGCTTACTGATGGTGAATCCGGAAGGCACCACATACGCGGCAATCTTCTTATCCAGCCGCAGGAACTGCTGAAGCTTCAGTGATGCTGCTTTCACCGCAGACAGGAAATAAGAATTATGCACGCACTTGTACTTCACCGCATTGAATCCGGATCCGTGCAGGCATCTTTCGCATATATCCTTGTGTGCCGGCCGGTAAAACAATCCATTGGCACAAATCTGGCTGAAATCGGATACCCGGTGAACAACAGGCACTTTGTAACGGGCAGCCGCATCAAAGACACTGGCCGACATTTTATTCTGGTAATGGAGTACATAAACCAGGTCAGGTTGTGTTTCCCGGATCAGCCGGCCCAGTTTCCGTTTGGCTTCCACTGAATAAAACATCCGGGAAAACGTTTTCCAGATTGTTTTCAGGTTGCGCTTGTTGTATTCACTATAGTACACTTCTTTCCCCTCACCCACAGGACTCATAAAATAGTCACTGAAGTCAGTCGGCTGATTATGCTGGTTTTTGACACTAAAAGGAATAACAGTATGGCCCTTCTTTTCAAGAAGCTCCATAATGTTGAACAGGTAGCGTTCTGGCCCCCCGGATACAAAAAACCGATAGTTTACAATTATAATCTTCATAGCCGGGCCTGGTTAGTATAGTTTTTTCATCAGCTTGTTTTTTAATTACATCCAGCGGTTCCACCACATCTGGAACATCAGCAGAAGCCATATCTGTGCGTCTCTTCCTTTTCTTCCTTCTTCGAATTCCTTTCGAACGCTCATGGCTTTTTTAATATCAATCAGGTTATGCTTGGCAAATTCTTTTTCATTGATCAGGCTGTAAAGATGATCCTTCAGATCACCGGTAAGCCAGTCAAACACCGGGATTGAAAAACCGGTTTTAGGACGGTCCATAACTTCCCTGGGAATATACTTATGCACGATTTTCTTGACAAGGTATTTTTTCTCCCCGTTATTGTATTTCAGGTTTGATGGTAATTGTGATACAAACTCGATGATCCGGTGATCCAGCAGGGGCTCCCTTCCTTCCAGCGCCACACTCATCGTGGCACGGTCCACCTTGGTCAGTATATCATCCACCATATAAGTACGGTAATCATACGCCAGGCTTTTATTAATGAAATCATTCCCATTATTGAGGATTTCCATTTCATCAAAGAGTCCCAGTTTATCATTATAACCCGGTATGAGTTCGTAAAGGTCATTGTTCTTGTACTGCCTGCTGTATATATCGGACAGCCCGGCATTATTATACGTATTCAGAATTTCCGTCAGCCTTTCCATTTTATGAAACCGGCGGAGTCCTGGTATGGCTTTCATAGAAAGATTGGCCACTCCTTTACCCAGCGCGAGCAGGGGTCCGGGTGCACTCAGGAGGTAATTATTCAGCTTTTGCATTTGCTGGTACTTGCTGTATCCGGCAAAGATTTCATCACCGCCATCAGCCGAAAGACTTACGGTCACCTGCTTACGGGCAAAACGGCTTACGAGGGTTGTCGGGATTCCGGAGCTGTCACCAAAGGGTTCATCATAAATATCGGCCAGCTGCGGGAAGATATCCTGTGCTTCTTTAGTGGTACAGTAATATTCATGGTGATCGGTGCCGAGATGCGCCGCGATCTGTTTGGCATAAGGGGCTTCATTCCACTTTTTCTCATGAAACCCAATGGTGAAGGTTTTGATCTTTTGTGTGCTGTTGGCCTGCAGAATAGCTGTAACGAGTGAACTGTCATACCCGCCACTCAGAAAAACGCCTACCGGTACATCACTCACCATGCGGTATTCAAAAGCGGAACGAAACAGCTTCTCCAGTTCTGATGTAGCCTCCTCTTCGGATATCTGAATCTTGGGCTTATTGTAGTGCTCCACCACATCCCAGTATTTATGATCCGTTACTTTGTTGTTACGTATATCTATCCTAATGTAATGCCCGGGTTTTACTTTATGCGTATTCAGAAATATGGTATACGGATCGCGGATATAGCCGTATTTGAAAAACAGGGAAACAGCCCTGGTATCGATATTTTTTTCAAACAAAGGGTATGCATGAAATGATTTCAGCTCTGATGCAAAAAGCAGGGTATTGTTAGCATGGTAGTAATATAAAGGTTTCACCCCGGCACGGTCACGCAGGATATAGAGTTCCTGCTTTGGCTGATCATAAATGGCATAGGCAAACATGCCAATAAATTTTTCAACGGAACCAATACCATATTCCTGGTAACATTTCAAGACTACTTCCGTATCTGAGTCTGAATGGAATTTATACCCTTTTTGGAGCAGGTCTTCCCTGATTTCCTTGAAGTTGTAGATTTCACCGTTCAGAATGATCACCACACTTCTGTCATCGCTGTACATTGGCTGACTTCCATTACTGGAAACATCCATGATGGAAAGGCGCCGGTGACCGAATCCGATATTGGCCGTACTGGCATCAAACAAGGCAATATCCCCGCTATCAGGTCCCCGGTGATGCAGTGCTTCATTGGCTGCCTGCAGGTGATCCCTGGTCAGTTTTCTTGAAAAATCACAAAATCCGGTAATACCGCACATAGTAAAGGTTTATAAGTAAAAAAGCAGGTCGCCTATCGTAAAAAGCCGAATCAGGCGACTTTGTTAAAACGTAAAATTTTCATTTTATTTCGTTTATGCCTTAATAATCAGCATAAAAAACAAGCCGTTATGACGGAATAAGTAATTTTACCAGATGAATTTTCCTACGTAAAATTACGTTTAAGAATCAGTTGCTTTTACAGTAATTCTCAGTGGCTAAAAAATTTACCGGGACCCTTCCTGCGTTTAACGATTGCATCAATTGCAGATAAACTGCCTTCCGCAGAAAAAGTATGTGTTGCGTACAGGTCATTGGCCCATTCCGGGGTAATGGCTGACACTTGTTTTTCACTGTATTGCTCTTCATTCAGCACGGTAATTTCATTGAATACAGTGGCATATCCATAACGGACCGAACAATCCTGTGAAGGACGATAAAACCGGCCATTGTGCATAAATATGCGGCCGGCGGGCCGGGAAGTGCGGGCATCTGAAACAACGGGGTTACCCGGATGCGGCTTCCAACTGGTCGTAAACAGTTGGTCCGAAGAAAACAGAAATAACTCTTCACTATATGAAGCGCCTTCAATATCCCGGATATTGGTAAATAACCAGATGCGTCCATCCCTGAAGAAAAGTGTGGTATCCACGGCCCTTATTCCTTCCATAAGGTTCATTTTAAACTTCCACTCAAAGGGAAATTTCACCGCCTCGTAAAGCTCAATCGTGGCATTCTCCTCGGATTCCGGAATCATATAATATTGCTCATTATGCCTGAATACAAAGGGATAAGACAGGTGATAAGGCTTTTCTAGTATCCTTACCGGGGGTGCAGCAAACCCTTTCTCATTGATTGCTGCCACTGCAATATGTCCCTTTTCCTTGTCCTGGTAAATTACTTCCTCGAAAAAAAGGTAATGTATCCCGTTATCCTGCACCACGCATGGATCAGCCCAGTACCGGTCCGGGGGCGGAAGCAACCGTTTGTACCGGTAAGCGGTAGTAGAAAGCTGGTTATTCTTTGCAAAGGAATACAGAATGATCCATTGATGATAATGAAAAATCTTCCACAGTTTATGAGCAACCCTGTTCATAAAAAAAGGAATGATCAGCCGCAAAAACTCACTATTCCGGGGAATTGTATAGTTTTTCCCGCTATAAAACTGGAAGGGCTCATTCGCCGCTTTTATCTTTTCCATAAAGGCAGTCTCTCCCGACCGGTGCAGTTCTTTCAGCATCCGGGGCACAAACAAGGCTGTTTTCCAGAACATGCTGTTGATTGTCCGGGTAGCAGATACTTCCACGGATGACCAGGAACGATAGAGTACTTCGCCCCCATCCAGGTCTTCCGTCAGTATTTGCAAAACAGAGCCTACTTCATTGCTGCGTTTCAGCACTTCCCAATGACCCGCAGGACCTCCCCGAAAATGCCGGTTATCACCGTGGTGGTATGACCATACCCCCATTTTGGCGGCCTTAAGTATACCTCCACGCAAAATCCGGAAACCCAGCCGCAGGAATACATCGACCTCGTAAGTAAGGATGTTGTTCAGGTCTTCTTCCTTTATATAATCTGAAAATTTTTTTTCGATACAATCCACTTCCAGAAGTGGAACATTTCCCAATAATGCTTTTGTATCCTTTGTTTCAAAAGCATTGGTATCCACTTTATAAAGCCGGGGTTCGATTTTAGCATACACTTTAAAAAAACCATGCGCCAGGTTCTCTTTCAGTCTGGCAGCGAAGGATTTGTTTACAGCCGGAGACTCTTTTCGCTTTACGATAAGCACCACCTCACTAAAATCACCGGTAGTGATCCGTTCCAGCATCCGGTACTCCCAGGCGGTCATTCCGAAATCATCTATGAGTAATCCAACACGGATCTTCTTGTTCATAATGCTCAGCGTTAATAAAAAAATCAGCCAAAATTAAACCCTTTGTTGGCTATTATCCTGAAATTAATTTATTGTAAAGATGGATATATGTATCCACCATTTTTGTGAGTAAAAATTGCTTCTTTACTTTATCATTCCCGGCGGCTCCCATAGCCAGTCGCTTTGCCGGATCATTCAAAAGAATACGGATCTTCCCGGCCAGCTCATCAGGCTGTCCCACCTGCACCAGGTAACCAGTCACCCCATCCTCTACAATTTCCTTAGTCCCCCCGCCATCAGTAGCCACCACTGGTTTGCCGAGCGCCATATATTCCATGATCGAATTGGAAATACCTTCCGTAAAAGTGGCCAGTACACAAATGTCCATGCAGTTTATCAGTGATTCCGCATCAGATCGTCTGCCCAAAAACCTGAAATGTCCCCTTAGTTCCGCAGGCACGAGTGAACGAGACGCTTCACTATCCGTGAAATCACCCACCGCCACAAATGTTATATCATTCCGTTCCATAAGCAGGCGTTCTGCCGCTTTGTAAAAAACAGGATAATCCTTGAATCGGGAAAAACTTGCGACCATCCCCACCACCAGCGGGGTATCAATCATTAACTGTTGACGCATTGATCCACTTTCCACCAGGTGTTCGGTACGGGTAAAACTAAACCCATTGTAAATGCAATGACTTTTCCCAACTGGTGCACCGTAGGCTTTCAGACCGGCCAGTGAATTTCCGACAATGGCTTTGCTAAAAGGGAAAGTTAGTTTACCCCGCAGCCAGTTTTTATTCCGGAAACCTGTAACAGAAGGTGTATCGGCCACCATACCGTTTACGAGTTTAAAGTGATGCACCCATAATAATGGCACCAGGTAAACAGCCGTCATGCTGTCCCAGCAATGAACGATATCAGGTCTGAATTGCTTACAAATCCGGTGAAACTGACCGAATACAGAAAAGTCTTTCCTGGTCCTGCGCACTACAAAATGTACGTCACTACACAGATCGAACACCTCTTTATAGTGTACATCCCGGGTCATGATGACCAGCTCAAACTCAATACCAGGTTGTGCACGCAACCCTTTCATAAGTTCGACCAGCCGTCTTTCCTTACCTCCGGCAGGAAATGAATCAATAAAAAAGAGTATCCGCATAGTAGTATAGCATCCGGTTATAAGCGAATCTGCGAGGTCTCAGCTATTGAGTACCTCCCAAAAACGTTTACCGGCATTATTAAAATCATGAAAGCGGGTGATATAATCCTGCATCACTTTTTCTTCGACATCCGGTACCCGGCCTTCGTTAATATAGGACTTCATTTTCTCCAGGTCTCCGTCAAAACAAACACCGAGATTAAACTCACTGATGACATTCCCCGGACTCACTTTGTAAGACAGGACAGGGATACCCATTGACCAGGCTTCCAGGAACACGTTGGGAAAACCTTCATATTCTGATGTATTGATCAGTACTTTAGCCGGACGCATCAGCTCCAGTGTTTCGTCATGACTTTTCCGGCCCCGTATATCTGCATTCTTGAGCATCTTCAGTTTTTCGAAAATAGGAACAGCCCCTGGATCATTGGGCTGTCCAACAACCAGGAATGAGGCCTTGTCACCGGCAAACCGGATGATTTCAAATAATTTATCGGCCCCTTTTACCATAGTGAGGGAACCGATATACACATAGGTATGATCGGTTGTCGGCAAACGGTGTGGTAAATGCTGCCTGTCTATGACATTTGGAAACAACACTTTCTTTCCCTTGTTTTTCCGGATAGCATTCAGCTGACCTTTATGCTGGCTGATCACCACATCTGCCCGTTTGAGCAGGTATTTAAAAACGAGGTCATTCGGCAACCACTGTGTCAGGTATTTAAAAAGATTAAATTTAGCCTTGTATTCACTCCTGAATTTTCCGCCCAGGCTGAGCAGGTCGATATCTGAGGCAAGGGCCAGCAGGAATTTACTTTTATTGCGCCGGGATGCCAGGAAGGGAAGCAGGTTGAAATAGGAACGCATCCGTACATAATAGTAATCGGCCTGCTGCTGTTTGAACAAGCGGTATAAAGCAGGTATCCTGTGTAAGAATATCCGTAAAACCGGAAGTCCTTTACTCCAGTCTTTCACATGAAAAATCCGGATTCCCTCTGCTGTTGTAAAATCCTCCGAATGGCTGGGATCAATCACTACCACTTCATGCCCTTCCCCGGCAAGTGACTTTGCCAACAAGGCCACCTGCAGCTCACCGCCGCCTATGGTCTTGCCTTTTATGGCATCCGCTATATCACCCCAGAAGCAAAATTTCATGTTACTGATTTATCCTGTTATTTTCTTACGCTATAAAAATGTCTATTACCTCAGGCCACGGAACCTATGACCGGTTTTAATTTTTTTTTCAGCTGTGTAAATTGCAGCATCATCCGGGCAAAAAAAGCGGAACGGCAGGTCATCTTCACCAGCCAACCCTGGTTAATCCCTTCAAGCAGGCTAAAATATTTTTCAGCTTTCTCTTTCCGGCCGGATACCCGCATCACCACTATTCCGGTCTTACAGAGATACTCAAAATCGGCCGGATCATATTTCTTTTGTTTC
>CAZYTV010000087.1:0-15395 GCA_964650455.1 uncultured Chitinophaga sp.
ACCTGCAGGAAGTCAACAAGTATTTCGACGAGAACAAACTCTACCCGCAACTGGCTGATATTATTTTCCATTATAATAATATCGTTGCTTTCCGGGAAAACAAGAAATACCTACAGGAACATTTTCCCAAAAAACTGACGGGCCTGCAAATGGAAAAGTTACAACTGATCTACGAACAGATGCTGGAAGATGACGAACTGATGCAGGAGCTTGAAAACATCATCCACTATTCGGCCGGCCGTATCAAAAAAACGATCAGCAATGGTACAGAGATCTATGAGTTTGTGGAAGATAAGATCAGCATCAACCCGATCGGGCTGATCCCCCTTGATACCAAGGAAGGCTATTTTTTCCTCAGCAGCGGCAATATAAAAAGCACCCGGGTCTATCATTACCGTCTCTCCATATTTGAAAAACATGACGAGAAATACCGCAGCATCAAAACCCGTTTTATCGACAACTGGTTGCGGAACTTCAGCACTACCTACGAACATATCAAATCCGAACTGATCCGTAACCGGAAGGATTTGCCTAACCCCGCAGTCTATTCAATTGAAACAGAACTTGATTTTCCGGTGGAGGAAACCTTACTGCCAGTGGCGAAACGGAGACTGGTGCGATATATAAGTGAGTAGGTAGTAGGAAATAGAGAATAGTAAATAGAGAATGGGGAATACAGGTGAGCATTTATTTTGAAAATTGAGCATTGAAAATTGAATATTGAACATTTTTTTTAGGGAAATGTTCAATATTCAATAACCAATTTCAATATTCAATAGTTGGTCAGTTCCAGACCCCAGTCCCTTCCTTTCTTCACGGCCGGAACCCCCTCAGTAATCCATTTTGGCGGCTTTTCCCCTTTCAATAACCAGTCAAAATACTGTTGCTCGCGGATGGAGATATCTTTCTGGTTTCTTCTTTCACGAAGGTTATGGGCTTCCCCATTGTAGTTCAGCATCCAGACCTGTTTGCCGAGGCGACGCATAGCAGTAAAAAGTTCGATACCCTGGTACCAGGGAACCGCTCCATCGGCATCGTTATGCATTATGACCAGCGGGGTTTTAATTTTCGGCACATGAAACAAGGGTGAATTCTCGATGTACAGATTTGGTTTCTCCCACAACGTAGCGCCAATCCGGCTCTGTGTTTTCTCATACTGGAACTGACGATTTACGCCACTTTCCCAACGAATGCCCCCATAAGCACTGGTCATATTGGCGACAGGTGCTCCGGCCCAGGCGGCTTTAAACATATTGGTCATGGTGACCAGTTGAGCTACCTGTATTCCTCCCCAGCTCTGTCCCTGGATACCGATATTCTTTGCATCGATCCATTTTTGCCTGGCCAGGTCCTGCGCCGCACTCACCACATGATTATAACAGTCTTTGGCCGGATGCCCGACCGTATAATGAATATCCGGAGAGAACACCACATAGCCGCGGCTCACAAAGAAAGAGATATTCAGACGACTACCTGTGGGTGTTGGCGGAATATAACTATGCAAGGTATTTGAATGGGTTTCGTAGAAATAAAGAATCAGCGGATATTTTTTCGTCGGATCAAAGTTTTCCGGCTTGTATAATACACCCTCTGCCATTTTACCAGTGAAAGCCTTCCACTTGTAGAGTTCGGCAGTTCCCCAGTTGTAATTTTTTTGCTGGGGATTGACAGAAGATAGCTGAATGGAATTTTCAGGTGAATTAGGAATCAGTATATCAGTAAACAAATCCGGACTGGCATGGTAAGACTCCATAGTATACAAAAGAACAGCAGACTCCTTAGCTTTCTTTAATTGTCCAAAACTGATATTGCCATGCTCTGCCATTTCATAAGACAGCCAATCTTTCAACGTAGACTGAACAATCTCTTCAGACTTATCTTTCTCATTAAAAAAACGATAATAAAGCTCATCTCCGGGTTTTAAAAACCTTGCATCCGGATCAGTTTGCACAAACCGGATCCTTGTTTTCCCGCTCCTTCCAATACCTGTTATGTTAACAGGAACAGCATCTTTTAACAAACTACATTTCCATACATCATACTTATCATAAACATAAACAGATGTATCCCCTTCCAGCCAGCCCATCAACCCATACGGCGGAGGGTCATCCGGCGTATCATCCTCCTCATTCCAGAGCGGATATTTTATTTTCTGGGAAATATTCCGGGTTGTGGTCCCATCCCACGCAAAATAATGACGGGCCTTACTATCATACCACATAATATATTTCCCAGTGGGTGAAATAAAGGACGGTGCAATTATTCCCTGCAGGTCTTTTTTGACCATTTGCTGTGATCCGTCATTTACATTGATCGAATAAATATCCTTTTTGGTCCGGCCGGTCCACTGGCCTTCGATCCGCTTTCCATAATCTGTCACCCCGACAAACTGATCTCCATCCCCCTCATTGGTCGGGTACACGGTGGGTATTTCTTCCGAACCTAATTGCTTCAGTTCTTTTTTATCCAGGTGATAAACGGCCAGGTAATTGGTCTGTAACAGTCTTTGCAGGTTAAACAGTTGCTGGGTCTGCAGGTAATCATCCTTATAATGCCAGATATCCAGTTTGGCCAGGTCCATTTCCACCAGTGTGGTATCCTTCGGCGGCTGTATTGGAGCTGTGCCAAAGAATAAACGCTTTCCGGTTTTACTGAAACTGATATTCCCGAATTCACTGATGGTCATACCCAGCTTCATGCCCACGGTATTTTTATCCGCCAGTAAAACAGCACTATCCATCCCTGATTGATAGTACCATATTTTATAAAACTTCTGCAACTCCTTTGGTTTGGCATCCCGTTCAGCGGCATAAGCCACCTGCTCCCCGTCCTCAGTAAAAACGAAATTCTTAAACTCATTGCCGCCCCGGCTCAAAATAATCGATTTACCGGCATTCAGTTCATACAGGATGACACTGGGTTTGCTCAATGAATCTTTCGGATTCTTTGCCTGCTCCATCAGCAGTTTCCCCCCTTTTTTGCTGAAATAATATTCCACTACATTGGAAAAAGTCTTTTCCTGGCCATTCAACAGATTCCTCAGCACCAGGTCAGTGCCTGTGTCAGGAGCAGTTCCTCCAGCTTCATCCCCTTCCGCATCTTCGTAAGCCGTAATTCGTACCTCATACTCTGTACTTTCTTCATCATCATCCCGGTTTTTTTTCTTTTTCTGTGGCATCGACTGAATCACCTGCTTCAACGAATCAACAACTTTAGCAAGACTGTCTGCCAGTTTCTTCTCAGGTGCATCCGTTTTCTTTACCGGTTCTTTTTTCTCCACTGCTTTCTCGAGATGATAAGCCACCCAACCCGCTTCTTTCTCGGGGGTTTTATAGGTTTTTACTTTGGCAATCTTCCAGACACTGTCCTCGCCCAGTTCCACAATGGCCAGTGAATCCTTCGGGGTATCCTCCGGCTTCTTCTTTTTAATCTTCGCGTCACGGGTATCTTTAAAGAAGGGTTTTATTTTAAAGATCACATAACGGGCATCTTCGGTGATCACGGCATTATACCCGCGGGCAATGGATTTTTTATATTTCGCATCCGAAGACTGGATGACCAGTTCATTGTCCCCTTCCTGGGGATCGATCGTGTACACCACCCATTTACCGTCATTACTGATCATCCGCTCGCCGATCCGTTGCCAGCCGTCGTAAACCGTATGATCCAATGGTTTTTTCTGGGAATAACTAGTAAGGGCCACAACCAGGGCCAGCAGGGAAATAGCAGTTTTTCTCATAACAAATAATGATGGTCAACAAATTAAAGCAAACAATTCAATTACTTAGCTGTTCTATATCAGCAATTCCTAATATGAAACAATTTTTTGGACTTTTACTGTTCTTTTCCCTTTCTTCCGACGCTTTTTCCCAGCGTACGGGCTCCATTACCGGTACCGTGTCGGATAAAAACCTGCAGTCAACGCTGAGCGGTGTAACCGTAGAGATCCTGGGTACCCGGCTGGGCACCAGTACCGATACCGCTGGTAATTTCCGGATATCCGGAATTGACCCTAAAAGCTATGCCCTGCGTTTCAGCTATGTTTCCTATAATACAGTTACACTTTATAATATCGTAATCAATTCCGGAAATGAACTGAACCTGAATGTCCAACTGGAACCGGCTGTGACCAACCTGGAGGATGTACAGGTCAGAAGCACCCGCCGCACTGCCGTTGCGGCCAGCCTGGAAACACCGTTAAGTGTGCAGCGACTGACCACCGAAGAGATCCGCAGCAACCCCGGTGGCAACTTCGATATTTCGCGGGTCATACAGGCCCTTCCCGGGGTCAGCGGTACGGCTGGCAGTGTGGGCGGGTTTCGCAATGATATCATTATCCGCGGCGGAGCACCCAATGAAAATGTCTATTACCTGGATGGAATCGAAATTCCGGTGATCAATCACTTTGCCACCCAGGGCAGTGCGGGCGGACCTACCGGTATCCTGAATGTGAGCTTCCTGGAAGATGTGAAACTGAGCTCTTCCGCCTTCGACGCACGCTTTGATAATGCCCTCTCCTCCATATTCCAGTTCAGGCAACGAACCGGCAATCCGAATAAAGTGCAGGGCAATATCCGCCTCAGCGCCACTGAACTCGCGGGCACTTTCGAAGGGCCTTTGGCTAAAAACACAACTTTCCTGGCTTCCGCACGCCGTTCGTATCTGCAACTCCTGTTCAAAGCCATTGACCTGCCCATCCGCCCGAACTATTGGGACTTCCAATATAAAGTGACCCACCGGATCAATAAAAAAACCACCCTCACCCTTTTGGGGGTTGGGGCAATTGAAGATTTCACCTTTGCGGCACCCCGTGACGCAACCCCCGAAAAACTTTATATAATCGATGCGACCGCCCCGATCCACCAATGGAATTATACAGTTGGTGCCAGCCTGCGCAAGCAGGTCAAAAACGGTTTCTGGAACCTGGCACTGAGCCGGAATATGTTTGATAACCGGATCGAAAAATTTGATGACAATGATGAGGGCAATGAAGCCAAACGGAGGCTCGGTATTTTTTCACAGGAAATGGAGAACAAACTGCGCTTTGATGTAAATAAAACCATCAAAGGCTGGAAGATCGCTTATGGTGTCATGGCACAATATGTAAAAAGCAACAACGATAATTACAAAAGGCTGCGGAAAGAGATCCTGGACCAGAACGGCTCCGTGGTACAACCCGCATTGATTCTGGACTATCAGTCCGATATTTCTTTTATGCGCTATGGGGTCTTTTCCCAGGTCAGCCGCCGTTACCTGGATAACCGGTTAGGATTGAGTGCCGGCCTTCGTACCGATATGAACGGCTTTACAGATGAAGGGATGAATCCACTTCGTACGCTATCTCCCCGTATCAGCGCTTCTTATATACTGGCTGATCAATGGACATTGAATGCATCTGTGGGACACTATTATAAAATTGCTCCATATACAATACTGAGCTACCGGGATAATAACGGCAGCCTCGTAAATAAAGACGCGGAGTATACCCGCAACACACATTATACTATTGGCACAGAATTCCTGCCCGGTAACAGCACCCGGTTTACCCTGGAGGCATTTTATAAAAAATATAGCCAGGTACCGGTTTCCGTAAGAGATGGTATTTCGCTGGCCAATATGGGTGGTGATTTTGGCGTAGTGGGCAATGAAGACATCTCAACTACTGGAAAAGGGACCACTTACGGAGTGGAATTTTTTGCCCAGCAAAAACTCACCAAACGGTTTTTTGGCACGTTCTCCTATACTTTTTTTGTCAGCCGTTATAGCGGACTATATAGTAAGGAAATCGCGAGTGCCTGGGATAACCGGCATCTCCTGTCATTCATCTGGGGCTACAAATTCAATAAGAACTGGGAACTGGGACTTAAATTCCGTTACCAGGGTGGTGCTCCTTACACGCCATTTGACCTGTCGGCTTCACAACTGAATTACCTTTCTTTCGGCACCGGAATACTGGATTATAACCGGCTCAACAGTCAGCGGCTGGAAGCCTTCCATGCCAGTGATATCCGTATCGACAAAAAATGGAATTACCGGAAGACCACCCTGAACCTGTTCCTGGATATCACCAACTGGTATAAAGCGATTAATCCCTCGTTCCCGCAATATACATTCAGAAGAACGTCCGATAATTCCGCATTCCTTACTACAGATGGACAACCCATCCGGCAGGACGGTTCCAATGGTATTCCTTTTTTCCTGGACAACAGCGACGCCAGTGTGATTCCGACGATCGGGTTTATTGTGGAGTTTTAATCTCAGGCTCATGGGTCAGTTTCCGTTCGACCCGGATGAGAATAATGATATGGGTGATCAGGGCTGCAGCGATAATGGCAAAACCCCAGTAAAACCATTGACTAAGGTATTTATTCTCGTGATACACCACAAAGGCCAGCAGGATTCCATAAACCGGTTCCAGGTTATAAGTAAGATTAACGGTAAAGGCAGATAACCGCTTCAATGCATTTCCCGATAACTGGAAAGCGACCACTGAACAGAACCAGGCCAGTACTAATAACCAGCCAAAATCTTTCCAGGTAGGTATAAAATGATCAGCCGGAAACTTATGCAGGTAGAATGGCAGCAACAGGGAAAGAGTCAGAAAGCCACCAGTCTGTTGCCAACTGAGCATGGTCTCTACATTTACCCGTTTTAAAAACTCACGGTTATAAATAGGAAACAAAGCCGCCAGTACCGCGGAGATCAGCCCAATAATAATGCCGGTCTTGAACTGCGTATCAAAATGAAAAATAATATAGATGCCACTGAGGGTGACCAGTCCAAGCAGTAATTCCGTCCAGTTAAGTTTCTTCCGGAGAATGAGTGGCTCAAATAAAGCGGTAAAAAAACTGATGGCAGAAAAACAAACCAACGCCACCGATACATTGGCATACTTAATAGCCCCGTAAAATGTTGCCCAATGCATGGCGGCAATAAAACCCACGCCCATAATCTTTAACCGGTCGGTCATAGAAATTGCCTGCAGTTTTTTCATCAAGGCAAAAAGCACCCACATGGTCAGGGACGTGATCAGTAACCGGTACCAAACGATCAACCCTTCATTGAGGGTGATGAGCAGGCCAAGAATGCCGGTAAATCCCGCCAGGAAGACAGCAATATGCAACTGGAGAAAGGCTTTCTTCATTGCAACCAAATTAAGAAAAAGGAATGAGGAGGGCTAATTACTGTTCCGTATTGGCCAGTATTTTGGAGGAAGCGGTGGATGTTCCATCCGCATTTTTCAGCTTTTTCCGATAATTTTTAAAGAGACTGTTCCACCGGAGTTTGAGTACCCCGATCACTCCTTCTTTAATAATCCCTTTGTTCATTTTAGAAGTGCCAAACGTACGGTCCTGGAAGATGATAGGCACTTCCTTGATTTTAAACCCAAGTTTCCAGGCGGCAAATTTCATTTCGATCTGGAAGGCATAGCCTACAAACTGGATTTTATCCAGGTTCATGGTCTCCAGTACTTCTTTTTTATAGCAAACAAATCCAGCGGTCGGATCCATCACCGGCATCCAGGTAATCAGACGTGTGTATAATCCACCCCCTTTGGAAAGAGCGATACGATTAGCGGGCCAGTTGACCACTCCCCCGCCTTTTACATAACGGGAACCAATAGCCACATCGGCTCCCTCGTTTTTACAGGCATTGTACAAGCGGGGCAGGTCATTGGGATTATGCGAAAAATCGGCATCCATTTCAAAGATAAACCCGTAATCATGGGTAATTCCCCATTTAAAACCGTGAATATAGGCGGTACCCAGTCCGAGTTTGCCCCTGCGTTCCTCAATAAACAATTGTCCGGCAAATTTTGACTGCAGGTCTTTCACCATTTGTGCGGTGCCATCCGGCGAACCATCATCAATGACCAATACATGAAACCCTTCATTCAGATTAAAGACAGCATGGAGGATATTGGTAATATTCTCTTTCTCGTTATAAGTAGGTATGATGACTAATTTTTCCACGCCCGGCTATATAGTATTAAATGCCAAATTTACAATAATCAATCATGGAGCCCTGTTAAAATTCAGGTAAAGGGGTTATCCCTTTTTGAGCAGGGTCCTGGTATAAATCTCAGTCAGTTTCTGTTTGGTATGCTGGGGAAAATCGCCTTTCATCATCCAGTCATAATATTGGGGTTCTGATTTCAGCACATCTGCCACAGGCCGGCCTTTGTATTTTCCGAAATTGAACACTTCCACCCCATTTTCCATCACAAAGCGACGGGCAAAATCCACAACCTGGTCTTCACCGATCACTTTCAGGATAGAATCCAGCGTATTGCCGAGATCGGCATATTTTTCAAGCTGCGCTTCCAGAATTTCATGGGTGGCACTGGCATCCACTTCTGCACTATGTGCACCATCGAGTGTTTTATTGCAATAGAACCGGTAGGCAGCGCCGAGGGTGCGCGGCTCCATTTTATGAAAGATATTCTGTACATCCAGCAGCTTGCGGTTCTTCATATCAAAATCCACCTGGGCCCTGAGAAATTCCTCCATCAGCAAGGGGATATCGAAACGATTGGAATTATAACCGGCAAAATCGCAGCCATCCAGCATTTGTTTGAGTTCCTGTGCCACCTGCTTGAAAAGCGGGGCATCTTTGACCATTTCATCCGTGATCCCGTGAATATCACTTGAAGCTTTGGGAATCGGAATCCCGGGATTGATAAGTTTACGTTTCACACTTCGGGTTCCGTCGGTCAGAATTTTCACAATGGCTATCTCAACAATACGGTCCGTTCCCAGGTTCACACCCGTGGTTTCAAGGTCAATAAAAGCCAGTGGTTTTTTCAGTTGCAGCATCAGGATTGAGTTTCAAAATGATTGAGGCGGTAAAGTTAACTGTTTGTGAAACTCCGCAAAATGAAATTATTTCAAAAAACAGGGGTTAATCAAAGAAAACCAGCCATTTAACTACCTAAAATCAGCCCAATTCCCGATAAATCCCGCTTTGAAAAGTCAGGAAGGAACTTATCTTTGTACTGACAAAATAAACCTTGTACTAAATCGTTTATCCACCAAATATCCTTTGTATGAAGAATAGATCCATTCTCGCCCTGGCAATCCTTGCACTGGTAGTGCTGGTTTCCTCCTGTGCCTCACAGAAATACGGCTGTCCCGGTAACCCACAGGCTAATTTTAAATTCAGAGGCTAGACTCCCGGATATATGAAATGGAATGATTTGCTTTCCGCCCGGCAACTGGGCGAAATCATCGATTTATCCTATCAGCGCCCACAGGTTATATTCAAACACAGTACCCGTTGTAATATCAGCAGTATTGCCTGGAACCGGTTGAAAAATGCTGAAAAAATGGAAGGGGCTGACTTCTATTACCTGGACCTTCTTGCTCATCGTTCCCTCTCCGGGCAGATTGCAGAAACCCTGAAAGTGGAACATGAATCTCCCCAGGTATTACTGATTAAAAAAGGGGCATGCGTTTATGATGAAAGCCATCTCGGCATTACACCGGCAGAATTACTGGAACAGATCCTTCAATCATAATATTTCCGGTCAAACAGGAAAAAATGAATGTTCGTATTACACGGATGTTTTTCATTTTTTAACCCGAGAAAATCGTCAACCGGAAAGATCCCTATTCAAATAATCCTTATTTTTGCAGAGCAATGAGAAATCATACACATAATCCTCATCATCAATTACCCGTATTCGGGTAGGCCGAGCTGTTATTATGTATTAAACATAGTTCAGGGGCTTACTTCAGGTAGGCCCTTTTTTATTTTAAACAGTTGTTATTATGAGTGAGACATTAAAAATCGCCGTACAGAAATCCGGACGCCTGTATGAAGGCTC
The DNA here is from genome assembly GCA_964650455.1 of uncultured Chitinophaga sp. Taxonomy (GTDB): domain Bacteria; phylum Bacteroidota; class Bacteroidia; order Chitinophagales; family Chitinophagaceae; genus JJ008. Next base: position 9,827 of record CAZYTV010000087.1, read on the forward strand.
CATGAAAATGCTGAAAGAATGCGGCATCGAAGTCAGTAACGGGAATAACCAGCTTCGGGTACAGGCCGCCAATTTTCCGGTAGAAATTTTCTTCCTCCGCGATGATGATATTCCTGAATATGTACAGGATGCCGTTGCTGATATTGGTTTTGTAGGAGAAAATGTGGTACGTGAAAAAGCCAAACAGGTGGATCCCCTTGAAAAACTGGGTTTTGGTAAATGCAGGCTCTCCCTGGCGATTCCGAAAAACGGACCGTTGAAAACAGTCGCCGATCTCGAAGGCAGGCGGATCGCCACCAGTTACCCTGTGATCCTGGGCGATTATCTCCGTGAAAAAAAGATCAGCGCCTCCATTCATGAGATCAGTGGTTCCGTGGAAATTGCTCCCCGAATCGGACTGGCAGATGCGATCTGTGATCTCGTAAGCTCCGGCTCCACCCTCTTTACCAATGAACTGAAGGAACTGGAAGTGCTGCTGCAATCCGAAGCGGTACTGATCAGCAATAAAAGCCTTTCTGCTGAAAAAAAGATCATCCTCGAAAGCCTGTTGTTCCGTATCCGTTCTGTGAAAAAAGCCAAAAATAATAAATATGTTTTGCTGAATGCTCCAAACGACAAACTGGATATGATCTGCAGCTTATTGCCTGGCATGAGAAGCCCGACCATTCTTCCGTTGGCCGAGTCCGGCTGGAGTTCAGTACACTCGGTAATCAGTGAAAGTGATTTCTGGAATATCATTGAAAAATTAAAAGCAAACGGTGCACAAGGCATCCTGATTATTCCAATAGAAAAGATGATTATATGATGAAACAGTATAACTATCCCTCTCGTGAACAATGGGATGAACTTGTACAGCGGCCGGTGGCAGATGATTCGGCACTGGTAAAACCGGTACGAAAAATCCTGCGGAAAGTAAAAGAAAACGGGGACCGGGCGGTACGGAAATTCACCCATGAATTTGACGGGGTGAAACTGAAGAAGTTGCGGGTAACGGATCTTGAATTGAAAGATGCTGCGGAATTACTCCCGGATGAATTGAAAGATGCCATTCGCCTGGCAAAGGAAAATATAGAACGGTTTCACAGCACTCAGCGGGAAGAAGTGAAAGTGACCGAAACCATGCCCGGTATACAATGCTGGCGGCAATCAGTGCCCATCGAAAAAGCAGGTCTGTATATTCCGGGTGGCAGTGCACCGCTATTCTCAACCGTACTGATGCTGGCCATCCCGGCAAAAATGGCCGGCTGCAAAGAGATCATCCTATGCACCCCTCCGGCAAAAGATGGTTCCGTTCACCCTGCTATACTATTTACAGCTTCCCTTTGCGGTGTGACTCATATATATAAGGCAGGCGGTGTTCAGGCTATTGGGGCTATGGCTTATGGTACAGAAAGCATTCCACGGGTATTTAAAATATTCGGACCGGGTAATCAGTATGTCACCATGGCCAAACAACTGGTGCAGCAGGAAGGCGTGGCCATTGATATGCCGGCCGGCCCTTCAGAAGTATTGGTCATCGCAGATGCCAGTGCCCATCCGGCTTTTGTTGCTGCAGATCTTTTATCACAGGCTGAACATGGAGCCGATTCGCAGGTAATCCTGCTGACCCCCTCCTCCGCACTCGCGGGTGAAGTGGAAAAAGAAATACAGGAACAATTGAACCAGCTTCCCCGCAAAGCCATTGCTGAAAAAGCACTGGCGAACAGTAAAACAATCCTGCTCAATACCATGCAGGAGGCCGTGGAACTGTCCAACTACTATGCCCCCGAACACCTGATCCTGGCCTGTAATGATGCCGTAGTTGTTGCACAGCAGATTACGGCTGCCGGATCTGTTTTCATTGGTCATTATTCACCCGAAAGCGCGGGGGATTATGCCAGTGGCACCAACCATACCCTGCCCACCAATGGCTATGCGGCCATGTACAGCGGGGTGTCACTGGATAGTTTTATAAAAAAAATCACCTTCCAGCAACTGAGCCCGGAAGGCTTACAACACATAGGCAGTGCCGTTATGAAAATGGCTGCTGCTGAAGGACTTGATGCCCATAAAAATGCCATCGCCATCCGTTTAAATCAACAACATGGAATTTAATCTAGATACCATCGTCCGGGAGAATATTAAAAACATGACTCCCTACTCTTCTGCCCGTCACGAATTCAGCGGGGCCGCTACTGTATTCCTGGATGCCAATGAAAACGCATTCGGATCTCCCCTGCCGGTTAATTATAACCGGTACCCGGATCCACTCCAGGTTCCGTTGAAAGAAAAGATCAGCCAGATCAAAGGGGTGCCCTCACCCAATATCTTCCTGGGGAATGGCAGTGATGAAGCGATCGACCTGCTTTTCCGGATTTTCTGTGAGCCAGGAAAAGATAATGTGATTATTTTCCCGCCGACCTATGGCATGTACGAAGTATGTGCTGAAATCAATAATGTGGCGGTGAAGAAAGTTCCGTTGACGACCGGATACCAGCTGGATCTCGCCGCTACGGAGGCCGCTGTGGATGCCAGCACTAAACTCATTTTCATCTGCTCACCCAATAACCCGACCGGCAACAGTATCAACCGCAGTGATATAGAAGTACTGCTGAACAATTTCGACGGACTGGTGGTGATCGACGAAGCCTATATCAATTATGCCCGGCAGAAAACCTTTATTACTGAGCTGACGGAGTATCCCAATCTCGTTATCCTGCAAACCTTATCAAAAGCCTGGGGACTGGCAGGTCTGCGGCTGGGAATGGCTTTTGCAAGTAAACCGGTAATTGACTATATGAACCGGGTCAAATATCCTTACAATATCAATACGGCCACCCAGCAACTGGCCCTCGAGGCACTCAGCAATATCAGCAGTGTAAACAACTGGACAAAGACCACAGTTACTCAAAAAGAAAGTTTAAGTGAAGCCCTTCTTATTTTACCCTTCACCGAAAAGGTTTATCCGTCGGATGCCAACTTTATCCTGGTAAAAATGACGAACGCCCGACGGATATACGATTACCTCTCCGGCCGCGGAATCGTTGTCAGGGACCGTTCCAAAGTGATCTTATGTGATGATTGCCTGCGGATCACCATTGGTACACCGGAAGAAAACAATCAATTACTGGAAGCCCTAAAAAAATATATGGCATGAGAAAAATATTATTCATCGATCGCGACGGTACCCTGATACAGGAAGCACCGCCCTCCTACCAACTGGATTCCTTTTCCAAACTGGCCTTCTATCCGGATATGTTTACCTGGATGAAAAAGATCGCGAATGAACTGGACTTTGAGCTGGTGATGGTCACTAACCAGGACGGACTGGGTACTTCTTCCTACCCGGAAGATACATTCTGGCCGGTCCATGAATTTGTGATGAATGCCCTTGAAAACGAAAATATTTTTTTCAGCAACGTTCATATTGATAAAACCTTTGCAACGGACCATGCCCCTACCCGAAAACCCGGGACAGGCATGCTGACCCAATACCTGGATAATCCCGCTTATGATATTCCCGGATCTTTTGTAATCGGTGACCGGATCACCGATGTGCAACTGGCCAAAAATCTTGGCTGCAAAGCCATCTGGCTGAACAATGACGCCAGTCTCGGTGCCGCCGAAGTAAATAACGATATGACCACACTCCGGGATGTGATCGGCCTGGAAACCACCAGTTGGAAACCGATCTGGGAATACCTGCGGTTGGGTCAAAGGGAACTGGTACATGAACGAAACACCAATGAAACAAAGATCCGTATCGCCCTGAACCTGGATGGCCAGGGCAAAACTGACATCAATACGGGGTTGCATTTCTTTGACCACATGCTGGATCAGTTGGGACGGCACAGTGGTATCGACCTCGCTATTACTGTTAAAGGTGATTTGCATATTGACGAGCATCACACGATCGAAGACACCGGTATAGCCCTGGGAGAAGCAATTGCCCTGGCTCTCGGTAATAAAAAAGGGGTGGCCCGGTATGGATTCACCTTACCCATGGATGATGCGCTGGCACAGGTGGCCCTTGATTTTGGTGGCCGCAGCTGGCTCGTATGGTCAGCCGTATTCAAACGGGAAAAAATCGGGGATATGCCCACTGAAATGTTTTATCATTTCTTCAAGTCTTTCTCTGACGCTGCCCGTTGTAACCTGAATATTAAAGTGGAAGGAGATAACGAACACCATAAGATCGAATCGGTTTTTAAGGCACTGGCCAAAACCATAAAAATGGCCCTGAAACGCGATCCGGAAAATATGCAGTTGCCCAGCACCAAAGGAATATTATAATGAAGACAGTTATTCTGAAATATAACGCGGGGAATATCCAATCGGTGCTATTTGCCATGGAACGCATCGGGGTTCAGGCGATTGTAACCGATGACCCGGAAGAAATACGTTCAGCAGAGAAAGTTATTTTCCCGGGTGTGGGGGAAGCCAGTACCGCGATGCAATACTTACGGGAACGTGAACTGGACAAACTGATTCTATCCCTGCAGCAACCGGTACTGGGTATCTGCCTGGGGATGCAACTGCTCTGTGATTATTCGGAAGAAAATAATACAAAATGCCTCGGTGTTTTTGACCAGGTTCAGGTCCGTAAATTCAGGAATGAAGGAACCGCATATAAAGTTCCCCAGACCGGATGGAATACCGTTCAACAGCTCAAAACACCCTTGTTTGACCAGGTAAAAGAAAATGAGTACTGTTATTTTGTACATAGTTATTATGCTGAATTAACAGCATTCACCATCGCCACCACAGAGTATATACACCCCTACAGTTCGGCCCTGCACCGGGATAATTTTTACGGAGTACAGTTTCACCCCGAAAAAAGTGCAAAAGCCGGCGAACAGATTTTGAAAAACTTTTTAACGATTTAAACGATGACAATTATTCCCGCCATAGATATTATTGACGGAAAATGTGTGCGCCTGACCAAAGGTGACTATGAACAGAAAAAAATCTACAATGAAGATCCGCTGGAAGTGGCCATACAATTTGAAGATGCCGGACTGAAAAGACTTCACCTGGTAGACCTGGATGGCGCAAAGGCCGGTGAAGTAAAAAACTGGAAAGTGCTGGAGAAAATTGCCGGCAAAACCAAACTCGCCATTGATTTCAGCGGCGGGATCAGTACACAGAAAAATGTGGAGATCACGTTTAATTCCGGGGCAACTTTTGCTGCGGTGGGTAGTATAGCGGTGAAGGATGAATTCACATTCTCCGGCTGGTTGCTGGCTTTTGGTGCTGAAAAATTTATTATTGGCGCCGATACCAAAGAGGGTAAAGTAGTGATCCGGGGCTGGACCGAATCCACCACCCTGACCGTATTTGAACTGATTGGCAAATACAAGACCAAGGGGGTAAAACAGTTTTTCTGTACCGATGTGGAGAAAGACGGATTGCTGCAAGGCACTTCTATCGACCTTTATAAAAAAATCCTGAACCAGCATCCCTCCATTGACCTGATCGCCAGTGGGGGAATCAGTGAGGTGAATGAACTGGACGAATTGCGGCAGGTGGGATGTGACGGCGCGATCATTGGCAAAGCGCTCTATGAAAACCGGATTTCCCTGTCAGACTT
>CAZYTV010000088.1:0-15298 GCA_964650455.1 uncultured Chitinophaga sp.
CCTGGCTTTTGTAGAGGAGCGGTTAAAGTATGTGGAAAGGGATCTGGATTCAATAGAACAGAAACAGCAACAATATAAAGCAAACCAGGGGGCAATCGATATCGGTTCACAGGGAACCCTTTACCTGGAGAACGTCAGTGCAATCAGCCAGAAACTGGGAGATGTAAACGTTCAGGCCGATGTACTGGAACAAGTGGAGAAATATGTCACCTCCAAGGATAAATCCGGCAGTATCGTGCCTTCCACAGTAGGGGTGAGTGATCCTTTACTCACCAAACTGGTAAACGATCTTTACACCAACGAACTGGAGTACGATAAACTTATCAAGACAACCGGACCTAATAACCCGATGGCACTCTCACTCAAAAGTGAGATTGACAAGATGAAGCCCAGCATCCTGGAGAATATCCGGAATCAGAAGTCCAGTGTCAAGGCCAATCGCGATAACCTGAATTCACTGAACAGCCGTTATTCATCTTTGCTCAGCAGTATCCCCCAAAAAGAAAGAGACCTGGTGGAGATCAGCCGTCAGCAGAACATCAAGAGCGGTGTATATAATTTCCTGCTTCAGAAAAAAGAGGAAACAGCCATGGCGCTTAAGTCTTCTATCGCCGACAGCCGGGTGGTGGACAGTGCCCTTTCCTTTGGCCCGATCAACCCGGGTAAGAAAATTTATATGATAGCCGCATTTCTGGCAATAATGCTTGGAATTGGGTTGGTTACTGCCAACGAAATGCTGAAAAGAACCATCCTGTTCAGGCATGAGATCGAGGCATTTACCTCCATCCCGGTGGTTGGCGAAATTGTACATGATGATTCCGGAGAGGCCATCGTGATTGGTCCGGGTAAAAGAACTTTTATCGCAGAACAGTTCCGGAATCTGCGGACATCATTACCTTATCTCGGTATTAAGAATGATAAAAAGAAGATACTGGTGACCTCAACGGTTTCAGGAGAAGGGAAAAGTTTTGTAGTGGCAAACCTCGCGGTAAGCCTGGCATTAGCTGGTAAGAAAGTGATCGTTCTGGAATTTGACCTGAGTGACCCCACCCTTTGTGATAAGCTTGGGTTTACCAACGTGAATAAAGGAATCAAGGATTACCTGAACGGGGAAGCTGAACCCGAGGATGTGATCCGCAGGACATCAGCACACGAGAATCTGTTTATCATGCCGGCAGGACGTCCGCTTCCGGACAATCCATCCGAGCTGATCATGAGTGAAAAAGTTCCCGAACTGCTGCAATACCTCTCCGATATTTTTGATTACATCGTGGTGGATTCAGCCCCGGTAGGACTCTTGTCTGATGCATACGTGTTATCGGCTCACTGTGATGCCACACTGTATGTCATCCGCCACAAACATACCCGTAAGGTATCCGTTCAGCGGCTGGATGCGAATAACAAGATCAATGAGCTGAAAAATATGGCCATCGTTTTCAATGGGGTGAAGTCAAGGGGATTCAGCAAGAATGGATATGGCTACGGCTACGGCTACGGCTATATACATAATGAAAAAAGAGAAAAAGTAAAGAAGAATAAAAAGGCAATTTCGTAAGAAAGGATTCAATTGTTGAAGCCGGCAGGTGTTGTTCTGTAGAATGGATGTATTATTATTGGCGTTGTTTTCGTCACCAGGTGTGACTGATCATGGCAAAGCCGTACCCCGTTCCGTGCAAAAACCAGTTAAGGCAGATAAGATCAATACTGTGAATGACCCTTGGAATTTAAAAATTCTATTGATTTAAGTGTTATCGTTAAACCTGGTTTTATGAACGAAAGTAAAAATTGGTACGCTGTTTACACCCGACCCAGATGGGAGAAAAAAGTGGCTGAGCACCTCTCCAGAAAAAGTATTGAGTGTTTTTGTCCGATTAACAAAGTGGTCAGGCAATGGAGCGATCGCAAAAAAGTGGTGTTTGAACCGCTGTTTACGACCTATGTGTTTGTAAAGGCCGCTGAAAGTGAACTGGCCCTGCTGAAGCAAACGGATGGAGTTGTCAACCTTGTTTACTGGCTGCAAAGACCGGCAGTGATCCCTGAGCGCGAAATCGAAGCGATCAGGCACTTCCTGAATGATAATATTAACGTCACCCTGCAGAAGACAACAATAAACATTACCGATCGTGTGCGGATTATCAGTGGCCCGCTGATGGCACATGAAGGAAATGTTCTTTCGGTTAAAAGGAGGACCGTAAAGTTGTCCCTGCCTTCGCTGGGTTACCTGATGGTGGCTGAAGTGGAAACTGCCAATGTGGAAGTGTTGCTGCCCAGGGGATTTGGAATTTCCGAAATGGACTATCCGTTACTGGCGTCCAAATAACCGCTATGACCGGCAAATTGTTCCGGAGTTGAAGTATTATTAGTAAGTGTGAATAATAACGGCAATCTTTGTTGCCCGAACCCGTACCATCATTAGATACCTGCTGCAATGACAATTGTGGCTGGCAGGATCTGTAAACTATGTAAATTTTCATGTTAAGCAGTCTTACCAAGCCGGTTTCCTTTATTAAAAATCTTGTCAATAAAGGACACGACCGGAGTATCAATGCTAAAAAGAATATCCTGGCATCTTTCCTGATCAAGGGGGGAAGTATCGCTATCAGCCTGGTGTCGGTTCCCCTGACCATCCATTGGGTCCATCCCGATCAATATGGAATCTGGCTTACCCTCAGTTCACTGGTCAGCTGGTTTAGTTTTTTTGATATAGGGTTTGGCAACGGGTTACGAAACAAATTTGCCGAAGCCAAAGCCAAAGGGGAACATGAACTGGCCCGTATATATGTCAGTACCACCTACGCGATTCTCAGTATTATCAGTGGGGTTATACTCCTGCTTTTCATTTTTGTTAATCCGTTTCTTGACTGGGCGATCATCCTGAATGCACCCCGTACGATGAGTGAAGAGCTCGGTCTGCTGGCACTGATCGTGTTTGGTTTTTTTTCCATTGATTTTGTACTCCAGCTGATCGCAACTATCCTCAATGCCGATCAACAGCCTGCCAAAGCCTCTTTATTCAGTTTCCTGGGTGGTCTGCTTTCATTAATCATCATATTTATACTGACCCGAACCACGAAGGGTAATCTGATTTACCTCGGACTGAGTTTTGTCGGCACCCAACTGGTGGTGCTGCTGGTTGCCACCATCTGGTTATTTTCAGGCAAATACAAGGCTTATGCGCCTTCACTGAAATTTGTACATTTCAAGTATGCCCGTAACCTGATGACGCTGGGAATGAAGTTCTTCATTATACAGATTGCTTTTATAGTAGTGTATGAAACCACCATCATCATAATAGCCCAGCTCGACCAGGCACAGGTAACACCCTACAATATCGCCTTTAAGTATTTCAGTGTGATCCCGATGGTGTTTGGGATTATCATGGTTCCATTCTGGAGTGCCTACACAGAGGCGTATGTGAAGAAAGATATGGACTGGATCCGTTCCACCATGAAAAAACTCATTACGATCTGGGGATTGTTTAGTGTCGGCGGGATTGTAATGCTGTTGTTATCCAATAAAGTGTATGAGCTTTGGGTAGGACCGGAAATTAAAGTACCCTTCACACTTTCCCTGGCAATCGTTACGTATATCATTGTAAATGCATGGTGTTCCATCTATTCAGTATTCCTGAATGGGGTGGGCAAACTGAAGCTGCAGTTTTATAGCGGTATTATCGGCGCGTTGATCAATATTCCACTGGCAATATTTATGGGAAAAGAATTCGGCGTTACCGGCGTGGTACTTTCCTCGCTGGTGCTGGCGATAGGTAATGCGCTGTGGTCACCGGTGCAATACCGGAAGATCATGAACAATACCGCCAAAGGCATCTGGAATCAATAATCGGTTTATCTAAAAAGCGGGTATGAGTAACCGGAAAATAGGTATTATCGGAAACGGTGTTATTGGCAGGCAACTGGAACATTTTATTGCGGAGAACCATAAAGGGGGGCCGATCGAATTTACCTACTTTGATGATTTTATGGCTGGCAATAATGCACCTTCCAGCTACCCTTTACAGGATTTTAAAGATCCCCGGTTTTCGAAATTTGAATTTTACCTGGGACTGGGTTACAGATGCGCGGAACTGAAAATTTCTGTTGCTGAGCAACTGTTTAATGGGGATTATAATTTTCCCTCCTTTATTCACGCTACATCCTATCTGCACCCTTCCGTTGATATCAGTAACGGGGTGATCATCTACCCGATGTGCAACCTGGGGTTTGATGTCAGAATCGGGTGCGGAAGTATTATCAATAAATCCTGCACCATTGCACATGATTCAGAGATCGGGAAATGTACTTTTTTGTCCCCGTCTGTTACTTTTTGTGGTTCCGTTAAAGTTGGGGATAATTGCTTTATCGGGGCAGGTACGGTGGTGGCAGACCAGGTAGTGATCGGAAATAATGTTACGGTAGGGATCGGCTCAGTGATCACGCAGGATATAGCCGACGGATTATCCGTGATTGGGAACCCTGCAAGGCTGGTAGATAAGCTTAATATCAGGTAATTCCTGATTTACTATAAACTCCGGGGAAAAATTTATATTTTGTCGCTCCCCCTGCCGGAATTTTCAACCACGGTCAACAGGGATAACTTACTAACCCTAATTAAACAATGAGAAAAGTCGCCATATCACAGTCCAACTATATTCCCTGGAAAGGGTATTTTGATGCCATCAATGAGGTGGATGAGTTTATGCTTTATGATGACATGCAGTATACCCGGAGAGACTGGAGAAACCGGAATAAAATCAAAACCCGTGAAGGAGCCAAATGGCTGACCGTTCCGGTGGAAGTAAAGGGAAAATATTTTCAGAAAATCAATGAAACACTGATCAGTGATCCTAAATGGGGACAGGACCATTGGAATTCAATCCTGCATAATTATAATAAAGCTCCCTTTTTTAAGGACTACAAGGATATTTTTGAAGCACTCTACCTCAACAGCGAGGAAGACCATCTCAGTATTGTCAATTATAATTTTATAATGGCAGTATGCGGCATCCTTGGGATTACGACAAAAATCAGCTGGTCATCAGACTTTGAACTGAAAGAAGACAGAAACGAGCGGCTGGTGGATCTCTGTGTTAAAACCGGGGCAACTGATTATTTTTCGGGTCCGGCGGCCAAAGCCTATATGGATGAAAGCCTTTTCGGAAAAGAAAACATACGGGTGCATTACTATGATTACAGCGGTTACCCGGTTTACAACCAGATGCATGGAGAATTTGATCATGCAGTGAGCATTCTGGACCTTTTATTCTGCGAAGGACCGGAAGCAAAGAAATACATGAAAACCTTTGGTGAAAATGAAAAATAAAAGCAAGCAACTGGTGGTCATTGGAACCTCTTCCAATGCACGTATTGCAAAATTCTACTTTGACACAGATTCAGATTATGAAGTAGTGGCATTTGCCGTAAACCGGGACTATTTAAAGTCGGAAACCTTTGAAGGACTTCCCCTGGTAGCCCTGGAAGACTTAACAGGTCTTTATCCCCCGGCAGCGTATGACGCATTCGTGGCTGTGGGTTATAACCAGATGAATAAGGTAAGGGAAAAACTCTATAACGAGACCAAGGGTTATGGATACCTCATGGCGAATTATATCAGTTCGCGCTGCAGCTTCCTGACCCAGTTTCCGCATGGGGACAATTGTTTTATCATAGAAGATAACACCATACAGCCTTATGTGAAGATTGGCAATAATGTGGTGCTGTGGAGCGGTAACCATATCGGGCATGATGTAACCATCGGGGATCATTGCTATATTACATCCCATGTGGTCATCTCCGGTTTTGTGGATGTCAAACCGTATAGCTTCCTGGGCGTAAATGCCACGATCCGCGATGCGGTAACCATTGCTGAAGGCACCCTTGTCGGAGCCGGTGCCGTAATCATGAAAAGCACCGAAGAAAAGGGCGTTTATCTGCCCCCAAGGTCCACACTCTTCAATAAGAAAAGTGATGAGATCGTGATTTCTTCCTGATCTATTTCTTATATCCTCCATGAATATTCTCAATTTAGCCACCACTGATGAAAATGCCGCAGGCGTTGCCTGCCGGAATGCGAATGATATGTTCCTCAAAGCGGGACATAACTCCCTTTTACTGGTCAAAGAATCGGCTTCCGGCTACCCCGGAGTGCTGCCATTGAAGAAACGTAAATACGGGACCTATATCCATACCCTTCCCGGAAGAATTGAAAACAGGTTGTCGATGCTGTACCGGAAACTCCGGCCGCTGGAACGGGACGATAAATATTCATTTCATAATCTTGATGAAGGGAAAAAGCATATTTCCGGAAAAGAGATCCTCGATGCGGTACCCTTTAAACCGGATGTGATCCTGATCTTCTGGGTATCGAATTTTATTAATATGGAAACGGTCAATGAACTGGCCGGTCTGAGTAAGGCGAAGATAATGTGGATGATGACGGACAATGCCCCGCTTACCGGGGGCTGTCATTACCCATGGGATTGTGAGGGATTTCATTCCAGTTGCAGTAATTGCCCGGCCATCCTTACGGCAGGATCAAAATCCATGGCTGAAAAGAACCTGGCAAACAAGAAAAAATTCATTCCGGCCAATGTGGAAATCATGAGCAGCTCGGAGTCTGATTATCAACGCGCAAAAAAATCAGCCTTATTTAAGGATAAAAAAATACATAAGCTGCTGGCGCCGATTGACGAAAACAAGTTCAAGCCAGGCGATAAAACAGCGGCCCGGGCCTTTTTTGGCATTCCGGATGACAAAAAAGTAATATTCTATGGGGCAAATGCGTTTAGTGATCCGCGTAAGGGCGGTGCTAACTTCCTGAACGCCCTCCATATCCTGAAAGAAACACTCCGGCAACCGGACAGCAAATGCAAGCTGTCGGATGTTGTGCTACTGCTGGCGGGTAAAGAAAAACCTGTTCATTTTCTGGATATAGGGTTTGCTGTGAAAGAAGCAGGATATCTAAGTGAAAATGAATTAATTACGGCCTATCATGCGGCCGATTTTTTAGTTTCACCTTCACTCGAGGATTCTGGTCCGATGATGGTCAATCAAAGCATAGTTTGTGGTACACCCATGCTGGCTTTTGATATCGGCGTGGCTATGGACCTGATCGAAACCGGGGTGACCGGCTATAAAGCCAGGTTATTTGATGACCATGACCTGGCCAATGGTTTGAAGTACCTGCTTTCATTATCCGGGGACGAACTCCGGGTAATGTCAGCTAATTGCAGAAAGTTTGCGTTGCAGCATATGACCTATGCTGAATATTTCCGCAGGCTGACTGATTTATTTTAAAAACGACCCGAATGAACAGTAAGAAGACTGTGATTGTTGGCAGCGGGCTTTCCGCGCTGATGATGGCCCGTATGATCAAAAAATACAGGGACCCGATGGCTGAAATTGTCATCCTGGAAAGAGAAGATCATGTTGGTGGCCAGTATGGAAGTATTGACTATGGTGAATACGGCTATTTTGATATCGGGATGCATATTATCTATGAAACCTGTATTCCTGAAATTGATAGTCTGTTTGAAGACCTTCTCCCCGAAAAAGACTGGATTATTCTCGATAATAATTATAAGGACATCGCCGGCATTTTTGTCAATGGCCGTTTACAGACCGATACTCCTTATGTAGACCTGCGAAACATCACGCCCGGGAAATGGAAGGAGTATGTAGCAGAAATTTTCCAGACTATCCGGAGCTGTAAAGAGCAACGCTTACCGGCAAATCCAACGGCGTATGATCTCCTGATCAACCACTTCGGCAAAAAAATCACAGATGAGATTTTTGTACCGATCCTGGAGAAATTCTATTTTAAACATCCATCCGAACTGGCCGAGATTGCCAATAAATTCACCACGATCAACAGGCTGGCTTTATTTGATGCGGCGACCATGCTGGACCTGATGCAATCTGATGAGATCAGGGCCCGGATTTGTTACCCGGATCAGCTCACGATGCCAGCTTACCGCCAAAATACCCAAAAAGGATTTTATCCGCGTGAGTATGGTATGTTCCGGGTGATTGACCGGTTCAGGGAACAACTCGAATCAGAAGGGGTTGAGTTTATGACATCTGCTTCGATCAGTCAACTGCAATTGAACAATCAGGTAATAACTGCTATAGATGTAAAAAATAAGCATGACGAGATATCCACGATAGCCGTAAAAGAGCTTTTCTGGACGGCCGGTCTCCCGGGCCTGGCGGCCGCCCTGGGAATTCAGATCAGGGACCTTGATTTTGACAAGAAAAAAACACAGGATGTGTATATCAACCTGTTGTTTGATAAGTTGCCCGCCATGGATCAGTTATACTATTTCTATCCGTTTGATATAGAATTCCGGTCATTCCGGGTTACCAATTACACCAATTACTGTCCTTCAGCCGCCGGTGCAAGGGGATACCCGGTTTGTGTGGAGTTTTGGGCCAGGGAAGAAGACGATAAGAGTACGGAAAATCTTATCTTACTCGCTAAGAATGAACTGAAAGCGTTTGGTGTAATCGATGAAAGCTATAAATTGTTATTCGGAAAAGTTGAAACAAAAATGGCCGGGTTTCCGCTGCCGTCAGTGACCAATATAAACAGCATGAATGCTATTAATGAAAGGATCACCCAGGCAGGATTTGAGAACCTGACAGCAACAGGCGTCCTGACCGGCAAGAATGTTTTCTTTATCAAAGATGTATTAATTGATACTTATAATAAAGTAGTTGAAAGAAAACCGGTAGAATCGACCGGTTGTTTATAAATGCCATCTGACATGTGTCAGGTAAATACCAGAGCAGGCTATGTATAATATTTTAGTTACAGGAGTTGGATCTATTATCGGATACGGAATTATTGACGGGTTACGAAAATCATCGGTACCTGTAACGATCACCGGCATCGATATCTATGAAGACGCGTATGGAGCTGTTGTGGCTGACCATTTTGAACAAGGGGTCAGGGCCGACTCACCGGAGTTTATTGATTTTATAAACGGGGTTATCCATAAATATAAGATCGACCTGTTGATCCCGGGCATTGAACAGGATCTTTATGTGTTGTGGGAGCACCGTGACCGGATTGAGACCAAAGTAGTATTCGGGAATGAATTGTGCATGCGGCTGGCAAAGGATAAGTTATTTACTTACGAGTACCTGGCCGGCAGGAATATCCACCTGATCCCGACTCTGCACAACTGCTGCTTTCGTGATTGCCAGGAAAAATTCGGACTTCCTTTTTTACTGAAACCCATTCTTTCATCTGCCTCAAAAGGAATCGAAAGAATTTTTACAGAAGAGGAGTTTGATTTTTTCACCCGACGTGCCGGAGGCAAATGCATCTATCAGAAAATTGTAGGTTCCATGGACGAGGAATATACCACTAATGTTTTTGGTGACGGGAAGGGTGGTTTGTTTGATTCTATCATCCTGAAAAGAAAACTATCGGGAGAAGGAGCTACCAGTAAAGCGGTTTATACCGAAAATCCGGTACTGCAGGATTATATTCAGTCAATCTGTTCCGTCTTAAAGCCCGAAGGTCCGATGAATATACAATTGCGTACCGAAGCAGGCGTACCTTACCTGCTGGAAATCAACTCAAGGATTTCCAGTTCCTGCTCTATCCGTACATTAATGGGATATAATGAACCGGAAATGTGTGTACGGTATTACCTCATGGGAGAAAAGATTTTACCAGCTCCCCGTATTCCCGGGCGGGCTATCCGGTATATTGCTGATTATTTTAATGCCACATGAAGATTGCTCTCATTTCTGATATTCATGGCAACTTTCCGGCTTTACAGGCCGTATTAAAGGATATTGATGCCGAAGGGGTTGACCAGGTTTATTGCCTGGGTGACCTGGTCGGTTATTACTGTATGATTGATGAAGTGATTGATACAATACGGGGACGGGCAATTCCATCCCTGATGGGAAACCATGATTATGCACTCTGTTTCACGGAAGGGGTGATTGAACGGTCTAAAACCTGTACCCGGATACTGGGGAGACAATTACAGGAAATCAGGCCTGATAACCGGGACTGGCTCAAAACCCTTCCTACGGGACTGTCTTTTCAACTGGGAACTGAATCTTATTTTTGCGTACATGGCGGATTAGAGGATCCGGTAGATGAGTATATAAAAGAGGCGGATGAAAATTATTTTTTACAGCACAATTTCGGGTATGATGTGCTGATTTCCGGGCATACTCATCAGTTGCGTAACGAGAGGACAGGAAAGTTTACTTACCTGAACCCCGGCTCAGTCGGTCAGCCGCGCGATGGGAATCCTGCCGCCTCTTACCTGTTGCTGACAGAAACAGAGAAGTGGCATAAACGGATCTCTTATGATGTGGACGGGGTCGCTGCAGCTATGAAAGAAAAAGGATACGAACCCTATATTTATGAGATATTATACCGCGGTGTGAAAATCGGCGGATAAAGAAAAGAGTAACCATCATTTTTGAATTGAAACAAATTGGCGATGATACCATTTAACAAGCCTTATCTGACCGGTAAAGAAATGCATTATATGTACCAGGCTGTTTATTCCGGGAAGATTTCCGGTAACGGACTGTTTACACAAAAATGCCAGGCCTATTTTGAAAATAAATTTGGCTTCAAAAAAGCCCTACTGACCACTTCCTGTACAGATGCACTTGAAATGAGTGCGATGCTCGCTGCCATCGAGCCGGGGGATGAAGTAATCGTTCCATCTTACACATTTGTTTCTACGGCCCTTGCTTTTGTGCGCCAGGGAGCCAGGATTATTTTCGCCGACAGTTCGCCGGTAAATCCCAATATTGATGCTAACAGGATCGAAGAACTGATCAGCCCGCGTACCCGGGCCATTGTGCCGGTTCATTATGCGGGTATTGCCTGCGATATGGACAAGATCATGGCATTGGCGGAAAAATATAACCTGCTGGTGATTGAAGATGCTGCCCAGGCCATTGACTCATATTATAAAGGAAAGCCGCTCGGTTCTATCGGGCACCTGGCTGCTTTTTCTTTCCATGAAACAAAAAATATTAATTCCGGTGAAGGCGGACTCCTGGCTGTCAACGATGAGAAACTCGTCGGCCGTGCTGAAATTATCTGGGAAAAAGGAACAAACCGCAGTGATTTTTCCCGTGGTGTGGTGAGCAAATATGAGTGGGTGGATACCGGATCTTCTTTCCTTCCCTCTGAAATTAATGCGGCTTATCTCTATGCACAGATCGAACACCTGGAAGATATTCAGTCAAGACGAAAGGAAATATGGAACCGGTATAATACGGGGCTGAAAGAGTGGGCAGCTGCAAATGGTGTAGGACTTCCCCAAATACCGGATGATGCAACCAATAATGCCCACATGTTCTATATAGTATGTACAGATGGGGAACAACGTAACCGGCTGGTCGAACACCTGAAGAGCGGGGAGATATGGGCCGTTTCTCATTACCTGAGTCTTCACCGGAGTCCTTATTACAAAGGTTCTGACCGGGGAGCCGAACTGGTAAATAGCGACCATTATACCGATTGCCTCTTGCGTTTACCCCTGTTTTATGAACTGAGTAATGAGGAGGCCGACAAAATAATCAGCCGGATACGGTCTTTTGCGGGTTGATCAGTTATATGGCGTAAAAGATAATGAACGAATATGCACCCGCTTCTTTCGAAATACCTGTCTAAATTATTTATCCAGCAATGGGTCATAGGAGTCGGTGAATGCCGGCTGGAAGAAATCCTGGGGCAGAAAAAATTTGATCCGGTAATAAAATGGATGGATATTCCTTCCGCAGACCGGTTTGTCGCAGACCCCTTCCTGGTCCAGACAGAAAACGGGGGCTACCGTGTACTTTTTGAGGATTATACATTCAGCAGCGGATACGGGCATATTGCCCAGATTGATGTGGAGCAGCATTTGTCAATAAACAACTGCAAAAAAATACTGGATACAAACAGTCACCTGTCTTATCCTTTTGTTTTCAGGGAAAATGGAAGGACCTATGTTTTTCCGGAAGCTGCGCAAAGCGGTAAACTGGATTGTTATGAATATCATGAGGAGCGGGGTGACCTGGAATGGGTGAAAGTGCTGGTCAATCAGCCACTCCTGGATTCCACCATCCTGAAAAGAGATGGCAGGTATTGGTTGTTTTGTACACGGTTAGGACCAGGTGAAGACCGCCAGTTGAATTTATTTTCATCGGACCGCCTGTTGGGGGATTATACACCGCACCCCTTGAACCCGGTAAAAGATGATCTGTCTGGCAGCCGGCCGGCCGGAGCCATCATAGAATATAAGGGAGAGCTATACCGTCCTGCACAGGATAGCCGTTTTACCTATGGAGGAAGTATGGTGATCAATAAAATTACCCGGCTGGATGAACAGGGATTTGAGGAGGAGTTATTTATGCGCCTCAGTCCGGGTGAAAAAAGCGGTAAAAAAGCAGGTATTCGTGGTATGCATACCCTGAATATTGCAGGACAAATGCTGGTTACAGACGGCACCCGCTGGCGATTTTCACCGGTGATTAAAGTCCGGCAATTGATGATGAAATTTACGAACAATAAAAAACCGGTAAAAGGGAAGGATCGCTGACCATGAACAAACAGATACAGAACATATTATCCCTGATGTACCCGTTTTTTCCTTTCCTGGCATGGCTGGCCCATTTCGCAGGAGATAAGCCGGTTACCTTTTACTTTAATCTCCTGGCGCTACCGTTGGCCATTTACTTCCTCGTAAGCTCTTCCCGTAAACTGCCGGCTTACCTGGTATGTTTCATGATCTTTGTTTTTTATCACATCGCCTCTTCCTTTATTAATAATACGATTCCGGATAACCAGAATGCCCTGTTTTTTATTCTCTATGATTATCATGTATTCGCCTTTGCCATTTTTGTAGTGATTGAGAATACGGTATTTGATGTTGCCTTTATTGAGCGTATGAACCGGAATATTTTTTACCTCATAATCATTTCGCTGGTAGTAAGTGTTCTGCAGATACAGAATCCTAATTTCTTCTTTAATGACCGCTTCCTGACCGATAATCCGGAGGAATTCGGGGAAGTGGAGATCAGGAATGCCTCCATATATTCCTGGTACACTGCCAACTCGGGAGGGATCACCTTCCCGATTCTCATCTCGATTGCCCTGAATTATTTTGAAGCGCAGAAAGGCCGTTTTATGTTTATCGTGCTGGCTGGTATCGTAGTTTCCTTCCTGACAAAAGCCCGGTATGTAATGATTTCTGCTATTCTGGTTTTTGCACAGCTTTTTATATCAAAAGGCAAATCCTTTACCAAACTTATATCACTGGTTTTTGTGTTTGCCGCGGGTATTGCCCTGTTTGTAGTTATTGCCAACCAGGCCGGCTTCGATATTCAAAAGGTAATCTCCAGCCGGATCCTTGAGGAAGACTCTGACATGGAATCAGCCAAAGCCAGGGTGGTTTCATACGAAGTGTTTATGAAGAAATTCCCCGAGAACCCATGGTTAGGTGTAGGTCCTGCCACCCGTAAGGATGTGGTGGAACTGCTGGGAGGAGGGATACCGCTGATACACGTAGGTTACCTGTCGTTCCTGTATTTTTATGGACTGGTCGGTTGTTTATTCCTGTTCCTGGCTCTTTTCTTCCTTTTACGGGATGGCTGGAGAGTGGGTAAAAAATGGGGGTTCTGGGGCAGTTTTTATGGTTTATTGACATTTTGTGTGGCCAATGCCACTTTTGTGTATTTTAATTTCGCCGAGATGGGCATAGTCCTGTGTGTGATTTATCAGCGTTTTTATAAAACGTATGTGCCGGAAACAGAGGAAGATGAAGAACCGTCAATATCCAAATCCTGAGCAAATATCCTGAAATGACGATTATAATTTTTGGCGATCTTTTTGGTTTTCCTGAAGGCCACGCGGCTACCAACAGGATTTACACCTATGCCAAAGGGTTAAAGGAAAACGGCGTCAATGTAGCAGTCATTTGTTTTTCCAACGATTACATGCAACAGCCCAATGGGGTCGCAGAGGGCATTCCATATTATAATGTCTTTAACCAGACAAGCCGGAGTAATTCTTTTTTTGCAAGGCGTTGGCACAAGTTCATGAAATATGTGCGGACGGTTAGTGTGCTGCGAACCATCAACCGCAAGGACCGGGTAATGGCAATTAACCGCTGGAGTGATGTCCCTTTCACCCAGTTTTATATCTGGATCCTTTCCCGGTTTCTCAGGATAAGTATCATAACGGAATGTAATGAACACCCGCTTCGTTATCACCAGGAGGGATCCTGGCGAAAATGGGTTGGCCGGTTCCGTTTTCAACTGGATGCCCGTTTATCAGACGGCATTCTATGTATTTCAAAATACCTGGTCAGTTTTCACAAAGAGCATGGCATTGCTGATAAAAAATTATTCCTCATTCCAAGTACCGTCGACCCTTCCCGGTTTGTGAATACCGGTGTTAGTCCGCTGAACGAATTTTACATTGGCTATTTTGGTTCTTTGACTTTCAGAAGAGATGATATCGGGGTACTGATTGATGCTTTTGCTTTATTGGTTCAAAGAAACAGGCAGGCGAAACTGGTATTGGGCGGGTTTTGTACCGAAGAGGAACGAAAGAAGATCAAAGACAGAATAAATCAGCTCGGTATCAGCGGGGATGTGATCCTGGTGGAGTACCTGGCCCGGAATGAAATACTGCGCTATATAAAAAATGCAGGCATTCTCGTAATGGTACGGGCCCGTGATCTTGAATCGGATGCCTCTTATCCATCCAAACTAACCGAGTTTCTGGCCAGTGGTCAGCCGGTTCTCTCCGTTAATGTCGGCGAAGTGGGTGAATTTATCGAGGACGGTGTTCATGCTTACCTCGTGCCTCCGGGCGATAGCAAGGCGATGGCTGATAAACTGACCCTGATGATCGATCATTATGGAGAAGCAGAAAAAGTAGGTAAGAAAGGGAAAGAACTTACGGATACGATATTCAACTATAATTACCAGGCAAAAAGACTGATTGAGTACATCAGATTGTTAAACCGTTAATGCATGCAAACCGGGAATCCTTTGGTTAGTATCGTGATGGCCACCTACAACAGGGCGGGTACCATTGAACGCGCTATCGACAGTGTGCTGAGGCAAACCTACCAGCCGGTGGAACTCATCATAGTGGATGACGGATCAAAGGATAATACACAGGACATCCTGAAGAATTATTCAGATCCTGCCATCCGGGTATTGATACATGAAGTGAATAAAGGGGTAACTGCCGCCAAAAATACCGGGCTGAATGCGATCAGGGGAGAGTGGTTTACCCTGCTTGATTCCGACGATGAAAT
>CAZYTV010000089.1:0-15257 GCA_964650455.1 uncultured Chitinophaga sp.
CCTGACAACTGACACCTGACAACTGATTACATGAAGCAGATTCCTAACCTATTTACCCTCACCAACCTCCTCTTCGGCTGCCTGGCCATAGTGGCGGTGCTGCAAAACGGAATTATTATTAATGTGAATGCCGATGGCACAGAGTTGCTGGATATTCCGGAAAAGATCTGGATGGCTTCGCTGTTTATCGGGATCGCGGCCGTGGTGGATTTCCTCGATGGTTTTGTGGCCCGGCTTTTTAAAGCCAGTTCTGAAATGGGAAAACAACTGGAATCACTGGCCGATGTGGTGAGTTTTGGGGTGGCACCGGGTATGATCATCTATCAGTTCCTGCGCCTGAGTTTTGCCAAGGAACCCGCCGGTGTTGAAGTAGGTCTGTTGTGGCTGATTCCGGCCTTTATCATCCCCTGTGCCGCTGCCTGGCGGCTGGCCCGTTTTAACCTCGATACTACGCAGACCTATCATTTTAAAGGAATGCCCGTTCCCGCGGTGGGATTACTGGTGGCTTCCCTGCCGATGATCTATTTCTATAGTACTGAACAGTGGATGGTGGACCTGCTGCTGAACAAATGGTTTCTGTATGCAGTGGTCATCGTGCTGTCCTGGCTGATGGTGTCTACCCTGCCGCTGATGGCCATGAAATTTAAGGACTATTCATTGAAAAATAACCTGCCAAAATATCTCCTGGTTGCGGTGGCCGTAGTAGCCGTACTCCTGCTTAAATGGCTGGCCGTGCCGGTCATCATTTTGGCCTACGTTGTCTTATCTTTGCTCTTCAAAAATAAAATAGCATGACCTATACTGTACAGATAAAAGTAATGCCCCTGAAAGAATTACTGGATCCCCAGGGCAAGGCCGTAATGGGCGGGCTGGCCAACCTTGGTTTAAACGGGGTGGAGGATGTACGGGTAGGCAAACATATCACCCTCCAGGTAAATGCAGATTCTGAGGAAAAGGCCAAAGCCATTGCAGAAGAAGCCAGTAAGAAATTGCTGAGTAATGCGGTGATGGAGTATTTCGAGATAGAAGTAAATTAATACAAAGAGCCACGGGTGACGAGCTACGAGTAACGGGCTCGCTGCTCGCAACTCGTAACTCGTAGCTATGTTGTATCTCGTTCCCACCCCCATCGGCAATCTCAAAGACATCACGCTTCGTGCACTCGAAGTGCTGAAGGAGGTGGATCTGATCCTGGCTGAGGATACCCGCACGAGCTCACACCTGCTGAATCATTACCAGATCACGAAGCCGCTTTCTCCCTATCACCAGCATAACGAGCATAAAGTACTGCAACACCTGGTCAGTCAGATGAAGGAGGGAAAAAAAATGGCCGTCGTAACCGATGCCGGCACACCGGGCATTTCCGATCCTGCTTTTTTACTGGTCCGGGAATGTATCAAAGAAGGTATCCGGGTGGAATCCCTGCCCGGTGCTACCGCTTTCGTTCCGGCACTGGTCAACAGTGGTATTCCCTGTAATCGTTTCTGTTTTGAAGGCTTCCTGCCGCTGAAGAAAGGCCGGCAAACCCTGATGAAGCAACTGGCTGAAGAAGAGCGCACGATGGTTTTTTATGAATCGCCCATGCGGTTGGTAAAGACACTGGAGGAAATGGCCACTTATTTTGGAGCAGGGCGGTTATGCAGTGTGAGCCGTGAACTGACCAAATTGTTTGAAGAAAACAAAAGAGGCAGTCTGCAGGATGTAGCCACTTATTTTAAGGAAAAGGCCGTGAAGGGTGAGATCGTAATTGTCGTTGCCGGAAAGGATTAATACCAGGCAGTCACATCCCCAATTTCTTTTCGTTGCAGGTCAGGCACCCAGCATTTATCAGCCGGGTATCCCACCGGAATCAGTAAAAATGGTTTTTCATTTTCCGGGCGTTTCAGTAAATGACTTAAAAAATTCATTGGGGAAGGGGTATGGGTTAAAGCAGCCAGTCCGGCATGGTGTATGGCTGCCAGTAAAAAACCACAGGCCAGTCCGCAGCTTTCATTGCCATAATAAACATTGCCTTTACTGCCGTCTTTTTTTAACTCATAACTTTTTTTAAATACCACAATCAGGCTGGGAGCTGTTTCTAAAAATGGTTTCTTCCAGTCTGTTTGAAGCGGACGGAGATCAGTTAACCATTCCTCCGGCATACGGCCTTTATAGCTTTCGTATTCCTCTTTTTCGGCGGCTTCCCGGATGGCTCTTTTCAGGGTCATGTTTTCAACAATACAAAAGGTCCAGGGTTGTTTATGTGCCCCGCTTGGTGCGGTGGAGGCGGTGCGTACAACCGATTCGATGACTTCACGGGGAACCGGCCTGTCAGAAAAATTCCTGATCGATCTGCGTTGTTCCATCCGGGTATAGAAGTCCCGGCTGCGAAGGATCGTGTCCTGGTCTGAAAGGACCTCCCGCTGATACGCCACAAAAGGATAACCGTCAATCAATTTTCTTTTTATCATAACAGGTATTTGGCGAAATTTACCAATTCAAACCAGATTAAATGAATAAACAGGTTATTATTTCGCTGATGGCTGTATTGGCTTTTTCTGTCACCTGCGCCCAACCCGATCGTTGGCAGCAAAAAGTAAAATATGTCATGAATATTGACATGAATGTGCAGACCAATCAGTTTACGGGTAAGCAAAAGCTCGACTATTGGAACAATTCTCCGGATACCCTGACCCGGGTCTTTTATCATCTTTATTTTAATGCTTTTCAGCCCGGCAGTATGATGGATACCCGCAGCCGCAGACAGGGATCGATCACGTCTGGCCGTGGGGCCGACTGGGATATGCGGGTGCGTGACCGTATCCAGAAACTGAAACCTGAGGAGACCGGTTATCAGAAGATCCTGTCCTTAAAGATGAATGGCCGTGTGCAGCAGTTCATGATGGATGAAACCATCCTGGAGGTTAAACTGGATAAACCGATCCTGCCCAGATCCAAGGTCGTTTTTGAGATGGAATTCCAGGCACAGGTGCCTTTGCAGATCCGTCGTAGTGGCCGGGATAATCCGTCAAGTAAAGTACGGTTCTCGATGAGCCAGTGGTATCCCAAGCTATGTGAATATGACTATGAAGGCTGGCATCCCACGCCATACGTGGGGCGTGAATTTTATGGGGTCTGGGGCGATTATGATGTCAGCATTACTATTGACAATAAGTATATCCTCGGTGGTACCGGCTACCTGCAAAACCCCAACCAGGTCGGATATGGATACGAAGCGCCAGGGGCTAAAGTAGTACGTCCTGCAGGTAATAAACTGACCTGGCGTTTCCTGGCTCCGAATGTGCATGACTTCATGTGGGCTGCTGATCCGGAGTTTATCCATAAATCGGTGAAGGCCAGGGACAGCCTGACCTTCCACCTGCTGTATAAGATCAGCAACGCACCGGCAGCGGAATGGGAGAAAGTACTGGAGGATGCAAAGAAGGCATTGCCTTTTATAGAGAAAAATTTCGGCAACTATCCATATAAGCAATTTTCGTTTGTACATGGGGGTGATGGAGGTATGGAATATCCCATGGCCACCTTACTGATCGGTCCGGGTGCCTGGCTGCATGAATGGCTGCACAACTGGTATTATGGCATCCTGGGGACCAATGAATCACTTTATGGCTGGATGGATGAAGGATTCACTTCGTATGCCGAAGACCTGGTGACCGCCTACCTCGATAATAGCAGGGGATTTGCCTTTGAAGGCAATTATCGGGGCTACCAGGCACTGGCTAAAAGCGGCAAAGAAGAACCGCTGACTACACACGCGGATCATTTTAATACCAATGGAGCGTATGGAGCGGCTGTGTATTCAAAAGGAGCCGTCTTTCTGGAACAACTGGGATATATCACAGGCGCACCGGTCCGGGACAAAATCCTCCTTGAATATTATAACCAATGGAAATTCAGGCATCCCAATGCCAGTGATTTTATCCGCATCGCGGAAAAAGTCAGTGATATGAAACTGGACTGGTATAAGGAATACTGGGTGAACAGCACCAAGACCATTGATTACAGTATTGACAGCCTTTGGGAAGAAGCGGGAAAGACCAAAGTGCGGATAAACCGGATTGGGTTGATGCCAATGCCTGTAGACATCCAGATCAGTTTTAAAGACGGAACGAAAGAGCTGCATTATATCCCACTTAACCTGATGTATGGAGCCAAACCTGTTGAGGATGCTTCTGTTCCCCGTACAGTATATACACCCTGGAAATGGACCAGTGCTACCTATACGATTGAAACAAACCGGCGGCTGACAGATTTTACCGTAGTAGAAGTTGACCCCTCATTACGCATGGCAGATATTGACCGGAAAAACAACAAGCTGGAACTGAAGTGGTAATATAATTGCCGGCATCTTTATATAAGTAAAGCCCCTGCTGGAAAGCAGGGGCTTTGTCAATGGTTTGTATCAAGGCCCTATATCGGGTAAAAGGATAAGTTTAAGGTTAAAGGTTCTTGTAATCTCTTGATGACTCAAATGTAGGACTACCCGTAGTACCCGCAAATACCACTTTTGTGGTATTTTTTATACTATTTTAAAAAATATCCCGCAAAAACCTGCAAATATTACCTTCCGTAGAACTTATTTACTGCTGCCACGCGGTTGGTCACGTGTAATTTTTCGTAAATATGATAAACATGCTTTCTGACAGTTTCCGGACTCAGGAATGTTTGAGAGGCAATTTCTTTATACATGAGTCCTTTCGAGAGAAGTTCAAGGATTTCCATTTCGCGGGTGGTCAGTACATTTAATTTTTCAGTGTCCGTGAATGCAAGCTGACTTTGCTGCTGCTGAAAAGCGGCCACCACTTTACGGGCGATCTGGCTGCTCATGGGGGCACCACCTTCGTATAATTCACGGATGGCTTCCAGCATACGGCCCGGGGGAGTTTTCTTCAGGATATAGCCGCTGGCCCCGGCACTGAGGGCTTCAAATATTTTTTCGTCTTCCTCATACACGGTACAGATCATGAAATTGGTATCAGGGATACGGGGTTTCAGCGTACGCACCACATCAATGCCGCTTTCTTCTGTCCCCAGGTTAATATCCATTAAAACCACATCCGGACGTATAATGGGAATCCGGTCCACCGCCTCTTCGGCGGAACTGGCTGTACCGATACAGCGGTAACCTTCTGACATCGATACGATTTCTTCGAGGGCATTTCTAAGCTCTTTATTATCATCTACAATGAAAACCGTAATCTGCCTCATACTTTAAAGTTCTGCAATTATTGGATAGCGGCCAATACCACAAAGTGGTATATTTTAGCGGGGAACGTAGAGCAGGTATTTTTCCCTGAAGTAGTCCTCGGGAAACAGTTTTGTTATTTCTACCATGTGTGGCCGGGTACCGCTTTCCTGTATTTCCAGTGCCAGGTCTCCGCCTTTCAGACATATTAAACCTGGTTTATGTTCGGCTTCCGGTGAAAATGGTTTTGTTTTGAGCAGGGGACGGGCCCAGGTCCATAGTTCTTTCAAGGGAGCCACCGCCCTTGAAACCGCAAAATCGAATTTCTGGTTCCTGATTTCCTCTGCACGGGTATGCCGGGTACTGATATTGGTCAGACCAATTCCTTCGGCCACGGCATCCACTACTTTCAGTTTTTTGGCAATGCTGTCCACCAGCAGAAATTTTACTTCCGGGAAAAAAATGGCCAGCGGGATACCCGGGAAACCCCCACCGGTGCCAATATCTATGATCTCCATGCCCGGTTCAAATTCAAATGAAGCGGCAATACTTAAGGAATGCAGTACATGTTTTTCGTATAAACTGTCAATATCCTTCCGGGAGATCACATTGATCTTTTCATTCCATTCTTTATACAGTCCTTCGAGCTTTTGCCATTGCTCTTGTTGCTGTGGGGTGAACTCCGTAAAATACTTGTAAAGGATTTCGGTGTGTTGCATAATCATTCAGGCTCAGTTCCAGCTTCTTCTTGGTCTTCTCCACAAAGCCGGTGCAAAGATGAGATAATAAAAGAACATCCACATATCGAGGAAAATAAACCAGGGCCAAAGGTCGCCTTCTCCCATTTTTTTCATGGATTTATACAATACAATACCCTGCAGGATCAGCCGTACCCCGAATACCGGCAATACAAAGCGCCAGTCAAAAAAATGACGGCAGCGGCAAATGCCGGGTAATAGAGAAACTGGGATCCGAAATATAAGCCCAGCAGGAATTTATGTTTGGGCTTATAAAATTTGGCCGTGGTATAGTGCCTTGATTTCTGTTTTAACCAGCCCGACCAGGTGGTCTTGGGAATAGAACGGGTGATCGCCTCCGGGTCAATGACCACAGCCGTATTTTCCTTCGTGGCTACTTTATTGATAAAAAGATCATCATCCCCGCTGGGAATATGATTGATGGAGGCGAATCCTTTATTACGCAGAAACAAATCTTTTTTATACGACAGGTTCCGGCCAACACCCATATAGGGAATACCCGAAAGTGCATACGAAAGATATTGCAGTGCGGTATGAAAGGTTTCAAAACGGATCAGCTTATTCAGTAATCCCCGCCGGCGGTGATAGGCACCATAACCTAATACAATCTCAATACCTGCTGTATAGGCATCCTGCATTTTCTGTATCCAGTGTTCACTGGCGGGTACACAATCCGCATCGGTCAGCAGCAGCACTTCATATTTAGCTTCACGGATACCGACAGAGAGCGGGTATTTTTTACCGGAGATCAGTTTGGCTTCCTGCGTCAGCTCAACCACATTCAGTGATTTAAATGTTTTCTTCAGTTCCTGCAGGATATACTTGGAGTCATCCAGCGAGTTGTCATTCACCACCACCAGTTCATGACTGCTGCTGTATTGCTGTACCAGCACCCCGGGCAGGTTACGGGCCAGGTTTTCATCTTCATCCCGGGCACAGATGATCACAGAAACAGGATGCTGGCGGGATTGTTGTCTTTCTTTCGTTTTAAAATTAGCGACACGGCTGAAAAACCGGCCATAATAAAACAACTGGATCAGGGTCAGCACAATGAAAAAGTAAAAGAGAATCTCTTCCCAGGCAATTGGTGGCATAGCGGCGAAGGTAAAGCGGTAGCCTGCTACAGCCAACTATCCACCAGTAAAAGCTTTCCACAAGTCTTGAAAAGTAGATGATCCGGTAAGCAGGACCACCCGGAATTCCTGTACCTGATTTGAAAAACCGGGAAGTTCTGTATTGAGGAAATTTCAGTAGTTTAACATGCCAGTGTTCCCATAATTATTCCTGAGTGATTTCAGACGGTATAAATTTTTTCTCCGGAAACATAGTTTTAACTCAATGAATCTACATGCAAAAGCTGATATTCTTTTCCAACCTGCTCTTTAGCTGCAGGCCGTTGATGTCTTTTTCGCAGGGCCCGGCTGAAAAGATATATATCCAGACAGACAGGAATTATTATGCAGCAGGAGAGACCATCTATTTTAAGGCATATATTTTATCCGATCAGGATACCGTTGAAAGCTCCAGCCTTTTTGTGGAATTATGGGATGATGCGTACCTGAAACTGGCTGAGATCACTATGCCGGTTGTCCAGGCTACTTCGGCAGGGTCCATCACCATCCCCAGGGCATTAAATAACACCCAGGTGTTTCTGCGGGCCTATACAGATTATACCGCCTCGCAGTCTGATCCCTTTCAGTTTGTAAAACCGGTGTTGTATAACAGGGCCCTCCATATGTTGCCGGATTCCGTTCAGCAGGAACAGGCGTCACCGGTATTCTTCCCGGAAGGGGGCAGTCTTGTTGTCAATGCATCCAACAACGTGGCTTTCAGGGCAGCGGAAAACTTTAAAGGGACGATTCGTAATAATAAGGGAGAAACTGTGGCGGAAATTAAACCGCTTTATAAAGGGATGGGTGATTTTTTCCTGACTCCTGTCCGTGGAGAAACTTATTCGTGTACCTGGAATACGGATGGGAAGGAACGGGTGTTTCCCCTGCCATTACCGGTGGTCAACGGGATTGCCCTGCATATCAGGCAATCGGCAGATTCACTCCGTTTTGATATTGACAGGGGAGAAAGCAGTGATCCCCGGCTGCAGCAACTGAAAGTACAACTGATGTACAGCAACGAAATCGCTTATGTGGTGGAACTGAATCTGACCAGCCGTTCAAGGTACAGTTATTTCATTCCTTTAACGGAGTTCCGTGCCGGTATGGCTGAAATCAGGGTACTGGATACAGCGGGTACTATTGTAGCCAGCCGTCCCGTTTTCATTAACAGGCATAGTCAGTACCAGGGCACAGCTATGGAATTAATAAAAAAGGAGTTGGGTAAAAGAGGGGAAAACATGATCCGGCTGGAGTTTCAGGACACTACACTGCAGTATGTATCGGTGAGTATCACCGATGCTGCATATAATGAGTCAGCCGGTTTTTCCGGATTGATGGCCTCCGGTCTGTGGATTACGGGTAAACCTGCTTCCCCTCTCCATTACCCGTTATATACCGCTGAGCAGCTCGATCTCTATATGCAGACATCAGGGATTGCTGTGACAGATAAGTACGCCGTACCTGTAAAAGCAATTCCAGTCACCAATAAAAACTATCAGCTATCCGGTACGGTTAAAAAAGGAAGGAAATTATATGCGGGGAAAGACCTGTTGGTGGGAGTACGTTCTGTATACACCGGTAAGGAATTATTTAAGGTTAAAACCGACGAGCAGGGAAAATTTATGCTGGACGGGCTGATTGTTTATGATGAGGTTTTGATCCATTGCCGGATTCCCGGAAAAGGAGTTGAGGGTTTATCCTTTGAGTTATCCCTGTCAAAACCAATGGTCAGTCCACAGCCGGATTTCTTTTCCCTGTTTAAAAAAATAATCAGTGAAACGGGGTCTTCCGGCGGGGAAACTTCCCGGGCCGGGAATGCATCGGTGCTTAATCCTGTATCAGATGACACACTCGTATTTTCAGATAAATCAATAACACTGCAAGAGGTGGTGCTGAATGCGGATAAAAACACGGCTGCCTGGAAGAAAAAATTACAGATGGAGGAAAAATATGTCAATGGGGGCATCTTCAGTGGTTATTATGGAACGGGGACAACACTGGATGTGCTGAATGATCCTGAAACTCAGTTTTACCGGGACCTGCCCAGTTATCTCGCCGCAAAATTAAGTGGTGTCAATTCGCGGGTTGTTAATGGAGAAATACAATTGTTTGCCGGTAACTACATGGGTTTTTCTGGATGGGGATCGCGGTTAAGTAAATTCTACCTGGGTAATTTATTACTGGACTGGAATATGATGAATAGTATTTCACTGAACGAAGTGGCCTTGGTAAAATATGTGCCCAGGCTGGCAGGTTTACAAGGCCTTGAAGCCGGAATAGCCGTTTATCTTAAAAAGCCGGGTGACCAGGGGTATTGGGAAAAAGACAGATACCAGTTGCAGGAGAAGAAATTCAACGGCTATCCTTTGGCCAAAGAATTTACAGAACCTGACTATAGTATTCCGGAGCCTAAAATTGAAAAGGATACCAGGAAAACACTTTTATGGAGGCCCTATGTTCCGCTAGACAGGGGTATCGCAGAGATCCGTTTTTTTAATAATGACCGGACCCGGAAATTCAGGATCGTAGTGGAAGGAATGGCTGCTGATGGGAGCATGGTGTTTTTTGAAAGCATCATCGAATAATGTCAGCACCGGGAACCAGGAATAATTATCTGTGATCTTATATTGGTATACAGTTTTTTTCACTTCTGCCGCACCGCAAATTACATTTATCTTGCGCCCATTATGCCCGGACTCCAGTTTGAATTACAACATACCGACCCCGGTTCCAAAGCCAGGGCCGGGAAAATCAGCACCGATCACGGGGAAATTCTGACTCCCATTTTTATGCCCGTGGGAACGGTGGGCAGTGTAAAAGCGGTGACCCAGCAACAACTGGTTTCAGAGGTGAAAGCCCAGATCATCCTGGGCAATACCTATCATTTATACCTGCGGCCGGGACTGGAAGTGCTGGAAAAAGCCGGGGGACTGCACCGGTTTAATGGCTGGGGAAAACCGATCCTTACCGACAGTGGGGGCTACCAGGTTTTTTCGCTGGCCGGTACCCGTAAGATCAAGGAAGAAGGGGTGACATTCCAATCGCATATAGACGGCAGCCGTCATTTATTTGCTCCCGAAAACGTCATGGATATTCAGCGCAGTATCGGCGGGGATATCATTATGGCATTTGATGAATGTCCGCCCGGGGGCAGTGAATTTGCTTATGCCAAAAAATCAATGGAATTGACCCATCGCTGGCTGGACCGTTGTTTTGACCGCTTCAATGCCACGGAACCAAAATATGGCTATACCCAGAACCTTTTCCCTATAGTACAGGGGGGCACGTTCAGGGACCTGCGCAAACAATCCTGCGAATATATCGCATCAAAGGAGGCCAGTGGCAATGCCATCGGCGGACTCAGTGTGGGAGAGCCTGAACCGGTGATGTATGAGATCTGTGACTGGTGTTGTGATCATCTGCCTCCGGATAAACCCCGCTACCTGATGGGCGTGGGTACTCCCTGGAATATCCTGGAATGTATCAGTATGGGGGTGGATATGTTTGACTGTGTGATGCCTACCCGCAATGGCCGCAATGCGATGCTGTTTACATCCAATGGGGTCATTAATATCGACAACAAGAAGTGGGAGTTTGACTTTTCACCCATTGATGAGGGAATTGACTGTGGTATCAGTGCCTATTACAGCAAATCTTACCTGCGGCACCTGATGAAAGCCAAAGAATTTCTGGGACTCACTATAGCCAGTGTACACAACCTTGCTTTTTACTTGTGGCTGGTGGGGGAGGCCCGTAAACATATTCAACAAGGTGATTTTGCGGCCTGGAAAGACGACATGATTCCCCGGCTGAAGCAAAAGTTATAAGAACAGGCTTTCACAAAGCGTCAACAGTTAATTGGTTAATTTCGCCGTTCCATGCACAAACTCGACTGGTACATACTGAAGAAATTCCTGATCACTTTCATTTTCTGTATGCTGCTCTTCACGGTCATAGCTGTGGCGGTGGACAGCAGCGAAAAGGCAGATGATTTTGTGACGGCCGGATTCAGTACCAAAGAGATCATCAAAAAATACTATCTCGGTTTTGTACCCTGGATATGGAGCCTGCTCTTCCCGCTTTTTGTATTTATCGCGGTGATCTTTTTTACCAGCCGGATGGCCACCCGTTCAGAGATCATCGCCATCCTGGCCAGTGGTACCAGTTATAACCGTTTTTTACGCCCTTATTTTATCGGGGGTCTTTTCCTGGCATCTTTGCTCTGGGTCGGGAATAGTTTCTGGATTCCAAAGGCCAATACCATTAAGGCCAACTTCCAGTCAAAGTATATCGACAGCAAGGATCCTTCTAAAAGCCGGACTTTCGGGAGCTGTGCCCGTTGTTTTTACCTGCGCATTGATACCAATACTTTTATCGGGATCCGGGATTATGATACCAGTATCAGATTTGCCCGGGGCTTTTTCCTGGAAAGGGTGAAGGACAATAAAGTGGTGTATAATATCCGTTCCGAGTCCATTACCTGGGACACGACAACGAAAAAGTGGAAACTCTATCGGGCAGCCGAACGCTATATTGACAGTGTGGGGGAGCGGCTGGTGAACCGGGATACCATGATCCTGAATCTGAACCTCAAACCAGAAGAACTCAGGAAAGACGACTACCTCAAGGATAAACTCACTTCTCCCGAACTTGCCTATTATATCAAAAGAGAACAGATGCGGGGCACCGAAGGACTCAAAACCCTGCAGGTGGAATGGTACCGGCGCACTGCTGTATCGGCCAGCGTTTTGCTCCTGACCATGATCGGGGCCGTGATTGCCAGCCGCCGTACCCGGGGTGGAAGCGGTATGCACCTGGCCCTGGGGATTATGATCGCTGCTATATTCATCATTTCTGACCGGTTCTCCACGGTTTTTGCCACCAAGGGCAACCTGCACCCCTTTTTAGCGGCCTGGCTGCCGAATATTGTGTTTATGTTCGTGGCGGTATGGCTCTATAGAAAGACACCTAAGTAGTACAAGCTTCGAGCAGCGAGTTTCGAGCAACGAGTTACGAGTACCCTACTAACGAGTTTTAGCAAAAGGGACGATATTTCCCGCTTTAAGTTTCGTACTTCGTACTTCTAACCTCGTACTTTCCTCAAACTTTCCTTTTTATTATTTGTTACCACAATGGGCATTCAGTAATTTTATGCCTACATAATTTTTATCAAAAATCCCCCGAAAAATAAGGTTCTATGGGAATTATAAAAGACCGGTTCAAAGCTAAAGCGGACAGCGTAGCTGCCGAGATCAAGGACTTACTGAAAGAGCACGGTAATAAGGTAATCGGCGAGGTCACACTTTCCCAGATCTACCAGGGTATGCGGGGGATTACCGGCCTGGTGACTGAAACCTCCCTGCTGGATGCACAGGAAGGGATTCGTTTCCGCGGCCATTCCATTCCCGAGCTGCAGGCCAAATTGCCCAAAGCGCCCGGTGGATCTGAGCCCCTTCCGGAAGGATTATTTTACCTGATGCTCATCGGTGAACTGCCAAATGATGAGGATGCAGAACATGTAACCAATATCCTGCAGCGCCGGAGTCACGTACCGACCCATGTTTTTGAAGCCATTGATGCCCTGCCGATCACGACACACCCGATGACCATGTTTGTGGTAGGGGTAATGGCCCTTCAGACCGAAAGCTATTTCCAGAAAAAATATGCGGAAGGCATCAACAAAAAAGATTACTGGTTGCCGGTATTCGATGACAGCATTGTACTGCTGGCCCGGCTGCCCCGTATAGCTGCTTATATCTACCGTCGTAAATACAAAAACAGTGATCATATCCAGCCCAATGGATTATTGGACTGGGCGGGTAACCTGGCGCATATGCTCGGCTTTGAAGACGAGAGTTTCCGCGAACTGATGCGTTTATACATGACCATACATGCCGACCATGAAGGCGGTAACGTATCGGCCCATACCACCCACCTGGTGGGTTCTGCTTTAAGTGATCCATACCTGGCTTATGCGGCAGGTATGAACGGCCTGGCAGGTCCTTTACACGGACTCGCTAACCAGGAAGTGATCAAGTGGGTATTTGAAATGCAGGAAGAACTCAATACCGACCTGCCCACCAAGGATCAGATCGCTGAATATGTCAAGAAAACCCTGAGTGAGGGTAAAGTGGTACCGGGTTATGGTCACGCGGTACTCCGCAAAACCGACCCCCGCTTTACGGCACAGATGGAATTTGGCAAAAAACATATGCCGGATGATAAACTGGTACAGACCATCTGGAATGTTTACGAAACCGTACCGCCGATCCTGCAGACCATTGGTAAGATCAAGAACCCCTGGCCAAACGTGGATGCCCATAGCGGTGCTTTGCTGGTACACTACGGCATGGTGGAATATGAATTCTACACGGTACTCTTTGCGGTAAGCCGTGCCTTAGGTGTACTTGCCTCACTCTGCTGGGATCGTGCCCTCGGCTTCCCGCTGGAAAGACCGAAGTCGGTGACCACTGACCTGGTGAAGCAATGGCTGGAGGGGAAGGATAATATCTGGGGAGAGTGAGCCAGTTAGTAGTCGGTAGTTCGTAGTTAGTAGTCGGGTCGTTTATTGTTGAAACTAAAAACAGATAGATCTGCGTAAATAAGAAAAAAAATGCTCCTTTTGGGAGCATTTTTTTTGAAATCTATTTTATGCAGGCGATTTATGCTGGTCAGGACAGTCAGTACTATCCCTTCAAGAATAAATAAGCGCATTGGTTGTTGTTTAATGGTTATGCGGGTATGGAGAAAGAGGTATCCTTTGAATGGTCCTTTTAAAATTAATAAAAAAGCCGGACTTGTGAAACGCGAGTCTATACTGGCTAATAGCACTCCAGTTCTGAAACAGCCACTGCTCCCTTTTTATGAAACATCAGCATCCGGATCTGTTGAGCCGTACTTTTTTCTACAGTAATTGTATTGCCTGTGTTTGCTATGAGTTTTAACTGGCCTTTTAGTTTCAGAGGTTTCCATTCATTATCCTTCAGGTATTCGAAACGTATACTGTCTGGAAGAAAATATGTTTTATCTTCAGCGAAGGGATAAATTTTAATGGAGGAAATGGTTTGCGGCTGACCAAAATCCAGGGACAGCCAGTCTGAAGCTGCCTTCGAACCCAGCGTGGTCCAGCGGTTAGTGATCTCCGTAAAATACCAGATTCGCCCGTCGATTGCCTGGTATAAAGAATCAGTTTCGTTGTTAACTGAAGCGGTAGCCATTGGATATCCCTTCCGGGAAATATTCAGCGCCACATTCTTTGCTGCTGCAAAAGGGGGAATTATCACCGGTGCACCAATATAGACTTCGTATTGGTTTCCCTGTTTTTTCAATGCTGCTTTCTTCCCATTCACCCATACACTGAGTCCTTTGCCGGACTTATATTTTGTTCCATCCCGGTCATAAATCACAGATAGCTGATGCCCATGATAATGCAGGTCATCCAGGAAAAAAAAACGGATGGATGAATCGATTAGTGGGTTTAAGTGAAGCGTATCGCCTGCCGAAGGTATGATGCCGCAAAGTCCGCTGATGACCAAATTATTATACGAGGAATGATTATAATGATTGCTCCAATAATAATAAACAATCGGGCCACCCAGGTTGGGATCATAATTTTCCACGAGATTGATGCTTCCATCAGGCAGGTAATGCTGGCGGGTGAACTGGCGTAGCAGGTGCAGGTAATCACTGTTGGTGATAGGGTGCTGTTTATAGTTCTGCAGCAGGTTGGCCATGCCGGTAATTACCTGGCTGGATTGATAAGGCCAGCTCGGGCCATTCCACTGGCTGCCCCGTTGTCCTTCATACCAGACAAATTGTTTGAAATAATGTTCGTAAGAAGGTTCATTGGTACGGAGACCATAGGGACCGAGCAAATGACTGTTATCAGTGACATGTTTCCAGGCGGCGCCAAATTTTTTGGTATCAGCAGGCAGGTTAAAATACCAGGGAATCATTCCCGCCAGTTCGCGTCCGCGGATAAAATCCCAGTAATGCACATACTGGTTATCCTGTTTAAACCGGTCCGTGAAATGCTGCAGGGAATCGTTCCAGAGCCATTTTTCTATGTACGATTTTAATTGTACTGCTTTATCTGCATATTCCCTGCTGAGTTGGTGATCGCCTTTCATGGCCGCGATCTTTGAGATGGCCAGGGCATTGGCATACATATAACTGTTGATGGTAGGACGGAAAGCATCCCCC
>CAZYTV010000090.1:0-8801 GCA_964650455.1 uncultured Chitinophaga sp.
CCCTGGTCCCGCAAAAAGTGGAGGAATACCTGTACAATGGCCAGAAAGTCTTCCTGGTCACGATGCCCTGCTGCGATTTCTTCAATCCATTGTATGATTCCACCGGAAAAATGATCTGCGCCCCAACGGGAGGTTTTACAGGAGGAGGGGATGGGAAGTGCGCGGATTTTGGAGAAAAAGGGAAGTGGGTGAGCGTTGTATGGAAGCAGACCCCCGAAGCTAAGGCCCCCTAAATCCCCCTAAGGGGGACTTTAGACTCCGTAAGTTTGCAGAAACTAAATATCACTGTTTTGCGTATTTGTTTCCCGCAAAGCCATAAAGATTTTTCCTTTTGTGGATAGTCTTAAAAATCTTTGCGGGAATACATACGCAAGACTAAAAGGACAGAATGTACAAAGTATTAGAGTCTTCGAAGTCCCCCTTAGGGGGATTTAGGGGGCCTGAACAACAATCTTAGTACTATACACCCCCTTACTCTCCCCATTCACCACTTTAATCAGATAAATCCCTCTCGCTGCTGCCGGATCGAGCTTGATCACCTGCGCATGATTTTCCCCGCTGATGCTGATATTCTGTTGCACCACGGTGCGTCCCATGACATCGGTTACCTGGATGGAATAGCTGCCGGCTTTCAACTGGCTGAACTGCATTACAAACTGGTTATTGGTCACGGGGTTAGGGTAGAGACTGATCGTTCCATCCCCGCTGCTGGGGGCCGGGTTGCGGGATACAAAACTGACTGTATTATTGTTTTTCTCTGCCGTGGTCAGCAGGTTGCTGTTGGCCAGGTCGGAACTGTTCCAGGATGTATTGCTGATCGTATAAGGACTGGCGCTCCAGTTGCGGTGATCCACCGTATAGTATTCGGGTTTGATGGCACTGCTCACCACGATACGGTTATCGGCATTTACGGCCGCTCCGTTTACGGTAAAGCCTTCGGGCAGTCCGCTGATCATTCCGAGATGGGTGGCCACTTTATTGGCCGGGTTGATTTTAAATACATGGTTACGGGCAGAGATCACAAAGAGATTGCCTTCATTGTCCGCAATCATATCACCGCCAAAACTGCTGCAGGAATTATGAATGGAGATGCCGTTATTGGCCGGATCATCCACAACGGCTCCGAGGTCTTCGGTGGCAAGCGATTTACCGGTATTGAAACGGATTAACTGGCCGGCATCATTGGTGAGTGCATAGCCATTTCCATCGGAGGCGATTACCATTCGGGTAACGATATTGCCCTGGTCGGCATTCTTCACCGGTTTCCCGGTAAAGCCTTTATCAGCTACAAAATAAACCTTCATCGTCTTCAGGTCAATATAACGGAGCTGATCAAAGAGCATGGGTGTATAATAAAGCCGGTTTGTTTTTTTATCAAAAGCCATCGCGGCCACACCGGTCCCGAAAGCGGCATTGATCGTAATACCAAATCGGGCATCGGTCAGTGGTGTCTCGATTTGTTTTTTACTCGAGGCATGATAGACAGCAAGGTTACTGTTGCTGCCATCCAGGATCACGGCACTGTATTCGCCGGTCTGCAGGTTCAGTTTACGCAGGAAACTCCAGTTGCTGCCACCGGGCTGTGCATCGGTGATGGCCCAGGCAAAGCGGTCCGTTTGTTGGGCATTGACGGGGTTGTTATTGAATAAAAGGGTGGCGCTAAGGGATAAGAGGGGTAAAGCTATTCTCATACACAGGTTTTTTGTTACCCATTAAATTACAACAATTCAACGGCCGCGAAAAAGATTTTTTATAAGTGGTATAAAAAATAAACCCCTCCCGGACGAAACCAAGGAGGGGTCAAGGTATAAAAACCCTGAGCATTGCCTTTCTGTCAATCTCACTTACTGAACCACAGAGAATTTAAATGCGGACAGTTCATTGCCATTCACCAGTTGAATGATATAGAGACCGGGTTGCAGCCTGTTCAGGTTATTGACCTGGATGCTGTTGGTTCCCTCGGTAACATTGTTTTGCTGAGCCAGTATCTGGCGGCCGGCCATATCTATCACGCGCAGACTGACTACACTGCTGCGGGCGGCATCGAAACGTACGGTGGCGTTTGCACTGCTGATTACGGGGTTGGGGCTGAGACTGATACCACTGATGGTTTTCTTCTCTTTGCGCACCATGATCACATTGCTGTATTTGAACTTGCCATCTACATCCACCATCCGGAGGCGATAGTACACCACGCCATCAGCCAGGTTACTGATATTGTCGCTGGTGGAATACACAGAACGACCGGCATTTCCATTGGCTTGTTTGTTGTCAATCATAACATAGTCAGCACCGTTTTCTGTTTTTCTTTCCACTTCATAATGACTGAAGTTGACTTCGTTTTCTGTTTCCCAGTTCAGCACAGTAACTCCGTTGCGGTAAGCAGCACTGAAGTTCAGCAGGGTAACGGGCAGGGTGGATTGTGCAGGGAATACGTTGGAAGCGAGATCCTGCAAACCGGATACAGCCACTACCAGTGAACATTCTACCGTACCGGCAGGTCCGTTGGCGGTACTCTGGTCGATATAATATAAACCCACAGCGGTAGAGAGATAGATAGAACCGAGTACATCAAAAGCCACTCCGTTTACAGTACCGGTAAAGGGTGCACCACCGGGTGTTTGCAGGTCCCAGCGCTTGGACAGTGTGGTATTTGCACCGGCCGGGGCACCCATAAAGACCTGGGTTACACCACCACCATCATTGGCTAGCGCATAAATGGTTCCTGAACCGGAGATACAAAGGTCGCCGTTCTGGAAAGTGGATACGGCACCACCTACGAGGTTAACACTGGCGTCTTCGATGGTGATGGTTACAGGATTTACTCCATTTGAACTGAACTTAGCCAGGAAAAGGTTGCTGCCATCACCCGCCAGGATCCAGCCGGTTCCATCAGGGCCCATACCCAGGCGTACAAAACCAAGACTTACGGTATTGCCGGCTCCGTTTACATCAATTGAACCGACACGGGTTACATTGGCACCGGTAGAAGTGGCAGCAAATACTTCCACCACACCACCGTTACCTGCTGTATTCGGTAACCAGTAAAAATGACCCAGGTTAGCACTGGGGAAAGCACTGCGGCCAAGGGCTGCTGTTGAACTTCCGCCGGTAGTACCACCGGGGTATGAAGGCGCGAAAATATTGTTCGGTCCGCTGAGGTAAGTGCCGTTAGATACCGCAAATCCGGAGATCTGTGTACCATTGGAAGAAGTGGCCCAGATATTCGCGGGTACCGGTGCAGATACATTTACAGTAGTGGCCGGAGAAGTGGCGCTCAGGCCATTGGTGCCATTTTCCTGAACAAAGCAGGTGATCAGGTAAGTGCCGGCAGTTGGGAAACTGGCCACTACGGTTGAACTGTTGTTATTGGTGGTGTTGGGATTGTTGGTAAAAGTCACACCAGCGGGACTTGAACTGAAAGTGTAAGTCCATTGTCCGTTTCCACCAGGCCAGTTCTGACTGTTACTGTTACGGCTAGCCGTAAAACTGATCGTGGCTCCTGCGGTAACGTTTTGTGTGGTGTTCGGGTTGAGCGTTACTGCCTGGGTTTGTGCAGTAGCGGATTGAATCAAAAAGAATGCGAATACGGCGTAAGTAAATAACCCCTTTACTTGTGTAAAAGTTTTCATGCTCCAGGTTTTATGTAGAAAAAATAAGAATACCTTGTTCAAATGGTTTTGAACGGAAAATGGACCAATGCTCAGGGTCATCTACAGGAATGGAGTTATAAGGGGGTCTTAAATAAGGAGGTATGGACGGATTAATCGAACTAAATAACTAACTAATGCTTCAGGGTTTTTGTAGAGGATTTGTGATTCGCAGAAGACAAAAGTAATACGCGGATGCAGATTCTGCAAGTAAAATTGCAATTATTTTTTGAAAACATACTAAAATAAGTATCGTGCTTTTACGGCTTTACTTTTTTCCAGCTTTGATAACCAGGCAGTTCCCGCTTTGATTCTGCAGTAGGTTTTCGACGGGGTTTGCAGGGAATAAGTGTGTCAAAACAATCTTTGGGCAATTGCTGATAAAGGTTGGTGCCTTCTGTTTTCCATGTCAGCATCTCATCCGTTACTTGTTTAATGATTTTCCCGGGATTGCCCACCACCACACTGCGTGGCGGAATAAGTTCTCCTTCCCTGATAAGGGTCAGGGCCCCTACAATGCTCTCATCGCCCAGTTCCACATGATCCATGATCACACTATTCATACCCACCAGGCAATTCTTACCGATCTGTGCACCGTGTATAATGGCACCATGACCAATATGCGCACCTTCTTTCAGCAATACCGTAATACCGGGAAACATGTGAATGATACAGTTCTCCTGCACATTGCAGCCGTCTTCAAGTATAATGCGTCCCCAGTCGCCGCGGAGGGCAGCTCCCGGACCGATATAACAGTCCCGGCCAATGATCACATCACCGGTCACCACCGCCTGCGGATGTACAAAGGAAGATTTGTGGGCCACCGGCCTGATTTTTTTATAAGCGTAAAACATAATGAAGGTTTATCCGGTATATACTAACTCTGATGAATAAATGATGATCAGCGGCTCTCCGACTGTACCAGTTTTTTATCCGTGCGGTAACAGAGTCCCTTGAACAGCGCGATCATATGATCGTTCTGGTTCCTGATCTCCACCTGGTAAAGCCCGGTGGATTTACCATTGTGCAGTTCGGTGGCGGTGGCCGTCAGTATATCCCCGATATGTACGGGTTTAATGAAATTGATGGACGTGTCCAGGGCCACGGATAAGGTATTGCGGTTATTGCAGGCAAAAGCAAAGGCACT
This sequence comes from uncultured Chitinophaga sp., assembly GCA_964650455.1. Classification (GTDB taxonomy): domain Bacteria; phylum Bacteroidota; class Bacteroidia; order Chitinophagales; family Chitinophagaceae; genus JJ008. The sequence goes on from CAZYTV010000090.1 coordinate 4,798, forward strand.
GTCGGCCAGTGAAAAAGCAATACCTCCGTGAATGATGCCAAATCCATTCACCATTTCCGGGCGGATCGTCATCCGGATCCGGCTTTGCCCTTCCCTTATTTCCAGCACGGAAATTCCCAGCCAGCGGCTGAATGCGTCGTGCTCCATCATGTGGTTCACAACAGCAAGGGCTTCTTTGTCTTTTTCTGTATGCATAATTTATTCTCCTTTAAAAACGGGAACTCTTTTTTCTAAAAAGGCAGCAACGCCTTCTTTAAAGTCGGCCGTCTGCGCGGCCCGCTGCTGAAATACATCTTCATCCTGCAACTGCTCATCCAATGTGTTATTCACCGAAAGATTCAGTACCTGTTTGGTGTAGGCCAGTCCTTTGGTAGGCATGGCCGCCAGGGTTGCCGCTATTTTATGACTTTCCTCCATGAGCTGATCATCGGCAAAAACTTTATACAACATACCCCATCTTTCAGCTTCGGTGGCGGGCACTTTATCGCCCATCATCATCAGCGCGGATGCTTTTTGCCAACCGATCAGCCGGGGCAGGGTATGGGTACCGCCGCTGTCGGGGATTAAACCGATTTTACTGAAAGCCTGAATAAAGGATGCGGATTGTGCGGCCACCACAATATCACAGCAAAGTGCCATATTCGCTCCGGCGCCGGCTGCCACCCCGTTTACCGCCGCAATCACCGGTTTCTCCAGTTTACGGATACGGGTTACAATGGGATTATAATGTTCACTCAATATCCGGCCCATGCCGGGTCCCTGCGGATCAACCACTTCAGCCAGGTCCTGTCCTGCACAGAAGGCCTTACCCGCACCGGTGATAAGAATGGCACGGACGGCAGGATCCGTACAGGTATCCAGTTTTTCCTGCAACAATAAAGCCATCTCCCGGTTAAAGGCATTGAATTTCTCCGGCCGGTTAAGGGTGATAAAAGCGATACTGTCTCTTATTTCAAAAAGAATAGAAGGCATATACAGGTGAATTAGTTAGAGAAAACAAACGCAGGCTGGGTTTAGGTTTCCTTGTAAAATGCGAAGATAGCAATAGTCTGCGGGCTGCCATCCCCCGGTAAGGGGATAAAAACAGGTAGACATTACCGGCATCTAAAATCACCCCGCCTGTATAAGCACCGCAGCGTTGAAATGATTAATGGCATTTAAAATAATCAAAGGGCTCTTTACAATCATCGCATTGGTAAAGTGCCTTACAAGCGGTACTGCCAAATTCACTGATGCGGTGGCTATGCCAGCTTTCACAATGGGGGCATTGGACGGCTTCATCGGGGGCAAATAGTTTATCGTTGCAGACCTGTTGGTTGGGATTGGGCGGCGCAATGCCGTATTCCTTTAACTGTTGTTTCCCTTTCTCTGTCATCCAGTCGGTGGTCCAGGCGGGACTGATCGTGAATTTCACGACCACTTCTGCAAAACCACGGGCCATCAGTTCCATCCTGATCGAAGCGGCGATCATATCCATGGCCGGGCAACCGGTATAGGTGGGGGTGATGGTGACCTCTGCATTTTTGCCAGATGATTCTACATTCCGTACAATGCCCAGGTCCACGATACTCAGTACCGGAATTTCGGGGTCTTTGATTTCTTCCAGGTAAGACCAGATCGCCTGAATATCGGGAGTCATCGTATTCATATACACATTACCATTCGCTGTTCGGATAAGCCCTTTGCATATATTGCAGTTCAGCCAGGATAAAGCCCATATGCTCGGTATGTTGCCCGCTTTTGCCCCCGGTATGCATAAACACATTTTCCGGAACAGACAGGGTGGCTTCTTCCAGGATGGCTTTTACTTTGGCGGTCCAGCCATTTTTTAATACAGCGGTATCGGTTCCCATTTCTTTTTCATAATCAGCCGGCATAAAAAGTTCCCCGGTATACCGCCAGAGTTCATCCAGAGCTTTGTGCAAACGACGGTTGCTTTCCGGGGTACCATCACCCAGCCGGATCACCCATTCACTGCTCCAGCGTAAATGATAGCTCACTTCTTTCAGTGATTTTTCTGCAATGGCAGCAATACGCGTATCGGCATGATGCAATAATTCCTGGTACAGGTAAAACTGGTAGGTACTGAAGAAAAACTGGCGTAAGATCGTTTGCGCCCAGTCGCCATTGGGTTGTTCCGCCAGCAATACATTTTTAAATTCCCTTTCGGTCCGCCCGTAAGCCATTGAATCTTCAGTAGCCCCGTTACCGGTCAGCTCCGCCGCGTACTGGTAAAAACTACGGGCCTGACCAATCAGGTCCAGAGAAATATTGGTTATGGCAATATCCTGCTCCAGCACCGGGCCATGACCGCACCATTCGGCGTTGCGCTGACCCAGTATGAGTGCATTATCTGCTAAGTGAAGCGTGTAATTGATTTTTGAATTCATTAATTAGTTTTTAAGAACCAAGAAGCCAAGAACCTAAGATGCCAAATAAATCTCAAAACCAAAATCCCAAAGAATAACCAATTGGTGCTTTTTTGGAAATTATCAGTTGGAATTTATTTGATGATTGATTCTTGGTTATTCTTTGGCTTCTTGGCATCTTCGGTTCTTGGTTCTTTTTCTTCCTTACATGTGATTGACTTCATCTGGTAACTTATAAAACGTAGGGTGTCTGTACACCTTATCCACGGCCGGTTCATACAACTCCCCGGCTTCTTCCGGGTTACTGGCCGTGATGTATTTACTTTCCACCACCCAGATGCTAACTCCTTCCATACGCCGGGTATATACATCCCGGGCATTCTCCATCGCCATCTGCGCATCTGCCGCATGTAAACTGCCGGCATGCTTATGATCCAGCCCGTTCTTGCTCCGGATGAACACTTCCCAGAGGGGCCAGTCGTGGCCGGAGGATGAGCCAGTTGTCTTGCTACCAGAACCAGATTCGGGTATATCGCCGTAGTAAAATTTTCTTAGTATAGTCATCTGATAATGTTTAGTCGTTTAGTTGTTTAGAGGTTTAGAGGTAAATCCGCTTAGAAGATCTAAACGACTAAACGTCTAAACACCTAAACTCTTTTAAGCCGCCTCCCCCTTTTGCCGACCTTCCCTCTTCCGGGCATACGCTACCGCCGCTTCCCGCACCCACTCTCCTTCCTCCCAGGCTTTCCGCCGGGCATCCAGCCGTTGCTTATTGCAAGGTCCGTTCCCTTTCACCACCTGCCAGAATTCGTCCCAGTTGATGGTGCCGAAATCATAATGTTTTCTTTCCTCATTCCACTTCAGATCGGGATCGGGTAAGTGCATGCCGAGCGTTTTGATCTGTTCGGCGATCATGTCTATAAAGTTCTGCCGCAGTTCGTCATTGCTCTTGCGCTTGATCTTCCACTTCATACTCTGGTCGCTGTTGGTGCTTTCGGTATCGCGGGGACCAAACATCATCAGGGCCGGCCACCACCAGCGGTTGATGGCATCCTGGCACATGGCTTTCTGGGCATCAGTACCTCGTGATAAAATCAGCAGGGCCTCAAATCCCTGGCGCTGGTGAAAACTTTCTTCCTTACAGATCCGCACCATGGCCCGGGCATAAGGTCCATAAGAAGTGCGGGTAAGCATCACCTGGTTCATAATCGCCGCCCCATCCACGAGCCAGCCAATGGCACCGATATCGGCCCAGCTTAACGTGGGGTAATTAAAAATAGAGGAGTATTTGGCTTTGCCGCTGTGCAGGTCATTGATCATTTCTTCGCGGCTCATGCCCAGAGTTTCCGCAGCGGAATATAAATAGAGACCGTGTCCTCCTTCATCCTGTACTTTGGCCAGTAAGATGGCTTTGCGTTTTAAGGAAGGGGCTCTTGAAATCCAGTTGCCTTCGGGCAGCATGCCTACGATTTCACTATGCGCATGCTGACTGATCTGCCGGATATTGGTCTTGCGGTAGGTTTCCGGCATCCAGTCCTTGGGTTCGATCTTGATCTCCTGGTCAATCTTATCCTGAAATAGCTGGTCAAAATCCTTTACAGTCGTCGTGACGAAAAAGATCGTCGCACCTTGAAA
>CAZYTV010000090.1:8811-15235 GCA_964650455.1 uncultured Chitinophaga sp.
TTTGAAGGATAAACTCAGTTTTCGGGATTTTCCTTCAACTCTTCGGAGTAGATATTATCTGCCATTTTCCATTTGCCTTTTTCTTTGGTGAAGGGGACAAAGCTCCAGTTCCGGTCTTCTTCTTTGGCGCCTTCCCAGAGTACTGCCCCGATGCGCAGTTCGGCCTTATTGCCTTTAATGATCACCTGGTATTTATTTTTGGGCGAGGTGTACCATTCGATCGTGTAATCAATACTCTCCTGGCCACCTGCCCAGCGGTCATAGTCAAAGCCCACCGGCATTTCTTCAGTGGGATCGGTTTTGAAACAACTATCGCTGAATTTGAAATGTTCCCTTTCCGCTTTTATATAGGCTTCCCCTACAAAAGGGACATTTTTACGCAGGTAGGCGAAATAGCGTTCGGCTTCTTTCCAGTTGATCTTGTATGGAGGCACATCATCCGGTCCCGTACCCTGGTACAGGTCAAAGCGATTAAAAGCGGTTTCGTTTTTCTGGTAAAATTTCAGAAATGAAAAGAAGGTCTGTTTTATCTGTTGCTGTTCTTTATTCAACTGGCTGAACACCGGCAGGCTGCAGATCAATGCAAATAGAAACGGGATTAGTTTTTTCATGTGGTAAAAATAAAGAGCAGCGGTTAAACTGCTCTTCTTAGGTTAAGGACGGAATAAAAATTATCGTGCATACACGCCATTGGGACTCACCACGCTGGCCGGGCCACCGCTGATTCCAACTGGCGGAATAATAATGGGGATTTGCTGCCCATTTACTTTAAGCGAGGCCTTCCGGGCATGGATCTCCACACCCTGCTGGTAAAAGGGGGGCATGGCTGCCGGGGCCCGGTTGATCAGGTAGGGATCGCTGAAATCACTCATCTCTATTTCAAAAGTGTAATCGCCGGTCACGCATTTTGCATAAGCGGCAATGGTGGTGATCTGAATATCAATGCTGGCAGGCAGTACAGGCGCTGCTTCAAAAGGAGTACCGGCAAAAATATTCGGGCCGAAATAAGCACCGACTTTTGCGTCTGTGCCCACAAAGCCAAAAACCAGTGGGGCGGCATTGGGATCGGGTTGCCAGAAAATCATACCGCTGGGGGCATTACCCACAGGAGTATTGACCATACCACCGAGGTGAACAATCACATTGGGCATTTGCAATTCGGGGGAAGTGACAGCGGCCAGGTCTACGCCAGATTCCCAGCTCATCCATTTTGTTACGTTTGACATAAAAGGTTTTTAAGTGGATGTAAATAAACCTTTAATAAACAGACCAGCCTATACCCCGGGCAGGGTATTTATCAGGCGAAATTCAGATCCATTTTTTCTTGTGCGCAATATTGATCGCCTGCGCACGGCTGTTGACTTGCAGTTTCTCGTAAATATTGGACGCGTGTTTACGTACCGTTAATGGGGAGATAAACAATTTTTCCCGATGGCCTTATAGTTTTTGCCGCTGACCATTTCTTTGAGGATTTCCATTTCCCGGTCGCTCAATCAGGCATAATTCAATATAATGAATGGCGAAGGAGAAGGAAAAATATTTATCGCTGTATACCGCGATGAAAAATATGAATAGGGGAGTGCTGACGCACCGGCAGACTATTTCGCATCAAAGTCCACCACTACTTTTTGGGTCTTCGGGTGACTCTGGCAGGTGAGGATATAGCCTTTCTCTACTTCCTCGTCCTCCAGGCCCCAATGGACATCCATACTTACTTCGCCCTCGAGTAATTTGGCCTTGCAGGTGCAGCACATACCGCCCTTACAGGCAAAAGGCAGGTCCGCTCCCTGCTGCAGTGCCGCATCGAGTATCGTGGTATTGCTGTTCAATGGGATCTTCATCTCAAAGCTTCTTCCATCCACTTTCACCGTAATATTGCTGCTGACTCCCGACTCCTGACTCCCGACTCCCGACTCCTGACTCCCGACTGCCGACTGCCTGCTGCCTGTTGTATTAAACAATTCAAAATGCACTTTCTTCTTCCCGACCCCCTTTTTCTCCAGGAAATCCTTCACTGTAAATATCATCTCCTCCGGGCCACAGATAAAAAATTCATCCGCGGAAGCGAAATCTTCCAGCCGGTCGAGTTGCTGTAATTTCTCCGTGCTGATACGGCCAAAGTTCAGGTCTGTATCTGTACGCTCGCGGCTCAGCACATGTACCAGGCTGAACCGTTCCATATACTGGTTCTTGAGTGATTCCAGTTCTTCGAAGAAAATGATGGAACCCCGGTTGCGGTTGCCGAATACCAGGGTAAAGCGGCTCTGTTTTTCCATAGCCAGGGTGGTCTTGATCAGCGAGATCACCGGGGTGATGCCGCTGCCGGCCGCGAAAGCGAAGTAGTTTTTTTTATGATCGGGGTGCAGGGGCGTGTTGAATTTTCCAACCGGGGGCATCACCTCCAGTACATCGCCTGTTCTCAGTTGTTCGTTGGCAAAGGAAGAGAATAAACCGCCTTCCACTTTTTTGATAGCGACTTTCAGTTTGTTTTCCAGTGGGGAAGAGCAGATCGAATAATTGCGGCGAATATCCTCTCCGTTGATGAGGGTACGCAGGGTCAGGCTCTGGCCCTGGGTGAACTGAAAATCCTGTGCCAGGGTTTCCGGGATATCAAACTGTACAGACACACAATCTTCTGTTTCTTTCTTTATTTCTTTTACGGTGAGCCGGTGAAAATGAATGGACATAGATCAGGATTGTTTACGTAAGCCATCAATCATGATCATCACCATATTGGTCTCCAGTTCCTCTGCACTGATCTTGGCCGTACTTCGGTGCCAGCTTTCAATACCACTTACCGCGTGCAGCATGATCAGTACAGCAGTCGGGGCATCGATCTTGCGGATTTCGTTTTTCGTTATTCCTTCTTCAATAATCGAAGCAAATTTTTTGCGGTAGTTCCGGCGCTGTGTCTGGAAATTGGAGAGATAGGGCTCATCGAGGTGTTTCCATTCCCGGTCGCTGACATATACATCTTCGTAGTTCTCGGTCATTTGTCTGATATGAAAACGGAGGAGTTGTTCGATCTTGGCAATCGACTTCTGGTTACTGCTTTCGATCGCATCGATCGTGGTATTATACACATTGGCCACATCGAAGCAGATCGCTTCCAGTATTTCGTTCTTGGAACGGATATGGTTATACAAACTGGCGGCTTCAATACCTACTGCTTCTGCCAGGTCGCGCATGGAGGTGGCGGCGAATCCTTTTTCCCTGAACATTGCGGCTGCTTTTTTCAGGATCAGTCCTTTCTTGGACGCTTTTTTACGTTGGGCCTTTGCCATAATCAGTAGTTATAAGTGACAAGTATGAATATAAATATAGGGAACAATTCTCATTTGTTATTCCGTTTGGGGGGCGGACCTTCGGGTTTCAAAGGGGAGGGGCGGGTGATGGGTTCCACCTTATCAGGTACTTTAGCCGGGATCACGATTTCATCGCTCAGATCGGGTTTGATCTGCCGGGCGGACAATACATTATTCTGCGAATCAAAAAAAGTCCAGAATATCCCTCCATCCCAGGACTGGCCGACCAGGTGACTTTTCGCGGTAACCCGTTTACCGTCCACTTCAATAATGGAGTTCATTTCAATAACACACTGATAATCGGCCCCGCTTTTAATCACCTGTAATACCTGGCCGGGTTTATATAATTTCCAGGAATTGTCCGGTATATCCCCGAACATGGCGGCGATAATACGGGTAAATTCCTCCTTGCCACCCATGGTACCGATCATGGCCGGGTTGCTGTACCGGGCAAACAGGTCCCAGTTGCGGGTCCGGAAACCATCGGCCAGGCTGTCGGCACATTTAAGAATCTGGCTCTTTACAAAACTGCTGTCAAACTGGGCATTGACTTCCGAGGCCACCAAAAGGACCAGGACTAGCATCAGCCGGCAGGAGAAGCGGTTTTGTTTCATTCTTTCAAAGGTATTAAATAGGAGGGAAGTAAGTATCCCGGACTGACGGAGGAAGGGTTGAGGGTTTAGACGGATTGTCTTAGCTGATCCCCTGGTGGCTGACAGCTATACTGGTAGCAGAGGTATTGGAAGGTTTTAAGAGTTTATAGGGTTTATAAGGTTTATAAGGTTTATGGGGTTTATGGAGTTTAGGATACTGGCATCTGGCATCTGGCAACTGGCAACTGGCAACTGATAAGGAGTTTAGATGGACTGATTAAAATAGTAATGAGCAGGTCATCTATGCTGATCAGAAATTTTTCCCGCAGATGGCGGAGATCTTAGCCGCAGATTTTGCAGATTTTCTGAAAGCAGGAAACTCTTTAGAATTGTCTTAAACCCTTTTCAAAAGACAAAATATGTTAAACCAGACTCTGCGCTATCAGCGGGAATCCTTTACGGAATGCCCAGTTTAAATTTTTTCCTGATTTTTCTTCGTTTGCCTCCTTCTCGCCTCTCGCTTCTCGCTTCTCGTCTCTCGCTTCTCGCCTCTCGCTTCTCGCCTCTCACTTCTTTCTCTTTTCATCATCCCCGGAATTTTAGCTAGGTTTGCACGCCGTAACGCGTTAAAATTCAAAAAATCAATCATGTCTTTAATCACTGTTGGAACCATGGCTTTTGATGCCATCGAAACACCCTTTGGAAAAACCGATAAAATCGTAGGAGGCTCTGCCGTTTATGTGGCTTATGCTGCCAGCAATTTTGTAAAACCGGTACAACAGATATCCATCATCGGGGATGATTTCCCGGAAGCGGAATTGGCTGAATTGCGCTCCCGGGGTGTACACCTGGACGGGGTGGAAATCATCCAGGGAAAAAAATCCTTTTTCTGGAGTGGTCGTTACCATGAAGACATGAACAGCCGGGATACCCTGGTGACCGAATTGAATGTACTGGCTGATTTTGATCCCAAAGTTCCCGACAGCTACCAGGGAGCCGAATTCCTGATGCTGGGTAACCTGGCTCCGAAGATCCAGTTGAATGTGATCCAGGAGCTGAAGCACCGTCCCAAGCTGATCGCCATGGATACCATGAATTTCTGGATGGATTCTGCGATGTCTGACCTGAAGATCGTTTTGAAATATATCGATATGCTGATCGTGAATGATGCAGAAGCCAGGCAACTGACCGGTATGTTCTCCCTCGTAAAAGCAGCCAAATCCATCCTGGCCATGGGCCCGAAATTCCTGATCATCAAAAAAGGAGAACACGGCGCTTTATTGTTCCATGGGGATGATGTATTCTATGCACCCGCCCTGCCCCTGGAAGATGTATTTGATCCCACCGGTGCCGGCGATACATTTGCCGGAGGCTTTATGGGTCATCTCGCCAAGTCAGGAGATATTTCCTTCGACAATATGAAACGCGGGATCATTGTAGGCTCGGCCATGGCCAGCTTCTGTGTGGAGAAATTTGGTCCCACCCGCCTGAAGGAAATCACATCAGAAGATATCAATATCCGCCTCCAGCAGTTCAAGGACCTGGTGAGCTTTGATATTGAACTGGTGTAAGAAAAATTAATTCAGCCGCCGCGCCAACACGACTACCTGTTTAAATTGTTCTTTCTTCCCCTGCAGGTTAAACAGTTCGGCGAAAATGATATAGTGGCCCAATGGTAAGGATATTCCTTTTTCATCCATTCCATCCCAGGTCCACTGGCCACTTCGTCCCAGCAGGGCATTGCGCACCAGCCTCCGTACTGGTTTGCCCGCCACATCATAAATAACAAGATTGGCCACATAGCCGGATTCCTGTAAGCTGTATTGGATAAGGGCCAGGTCATCACGACCATCATTGTCGGGTGAAAAAACCGGGGGACTGACCTGGATTTCTGCATCCATTGTTCCATTGGATTGGTACTGTGAGTTTTTATATCCCGGTGTTCCATAGCCTGCTGTTGACGCCGCACTATGCCAGTTACCCGGATCCTGGGAAGGCGATCCCGGGTCCAGTCTTTCCAGGGCCACCCCCTCCGCATTGCTGATCTGTTTGAAATGCCAGTCATCCTTATACTTCACTTCATCAATGACCGCACCCTGTCCGTTCAATAACACAACCGTTCCCTCCTCATCAGGATAGGAAGGGGGAGATGGTATGGATAGCACGGTTTCCGGGTAACGCACCAGGTACTGCAGGGGCAACAGCTCAGGAACTTCGGTAATAACGAGATAATCGCCGGGGAAAAGATAGAACGGGACCGTACTGATGGGTTTAACAGAACTGATCATGCCACTGCTGTTGCGGTTGGCAATATACAGGCTGGCCGCGTCGATAATCCGGCTGCTGTGATTATATATTTCCACATAGTCATACCCGTTAGGAACCGGGTTGAACAGGATTTCATTGATCACCGCCTCCTGCGGAACAGGATCCTGCGGTCTGCCCGCCTTTACTTCTGTGGAGGGCATCTGGTTGCCCATACAGTCGCTGATTCCTTCGGCCCGGACCGTATATACGGTATGGTAT
>CAZYTV010000091.1:0-14928 GCA_964650455.1 uncultured Chitinophaga sp.
GTCATGGGGTATTCAATTCACATACCCTGCGCAATGCCCCGGTTTTATTCAACCTGGCCTGGAACACTTCTTTTCATTGGGATGGGGAATTCAGTTCAATAGCGGATGAAGCTGCTCACCCGCTGACCGGTTCCAATGAAATGGGCCAGACCTACCAACGGATCATTGATTACCTGGAAGCAGATGCCAGTTACCGGAATGCGTTTAAAGAAGTTTTTCGTTACCCGTTTATCCGGCCTGAATTTATACATAAAGCCCTGGCCCAGTTTACCGGTTCCTTTGTATCAGCTGATTCTAAATATGACCGGTATAAAAAAGGTACAGCGGTATTCACCCCGCAGGAAGAAAATGGTTACCAGGTCTACCAGTCCAAGTGCGCGGGCTGTCACCCGGAACCCCTGTTTACGGATCAAAGTTTCCGCAATATTGGTTTGCCCGTAGATCCCCTGCTCAATGATTATGGCCGTATGCGGATCACCGGTAATCCGGCCGATTCGCTGAAGTTCAAAGTGCCCACCCTGCGCAACACCTATATTTCCGCCAATTATATGCATGACGGCCGTTTCAAAACGCTCCAGCAATGCCTGAATCATTACCGCAACAACGTACAACAGGCTGCCACTCTGGATCCTTTACTGATCAATGGTATTACACTGACCAGTACCCAGAACGACAACCTGCTGTTGTTTTTGCGGGCGCTGACCGATTCCAGCTTTCTCCGCGATACAAGGTTTACTAAACCGGATTAAATTTTATTATTCACTCTCCGGCCTTTCAGCGCATCAAGGGCCTGCTTTTTAGCTTCGATCTCTTTTTCCGTATTACGCTGATCTTCCTGGTTGTTCTTGAGTTTCTTTTCCAGGTCGGACTGATCATCTTTTAATCCGCGCAATTTCTTCTCTGCTTTGTTCACCGCATCTTTCTGGGCAATGATCTCAAGTTCCAGATTTTCTGCCTCCACATCAGGCTGCAGGCTGTTGAGAAAAGCCTTTACCCGGTCCACCTGGTAGGCATCAAAGGAGGTTTTCATATTATTCCCTTCCTTCATAATGATCAGGTACATGACAGAAGCCTCCGATTTTTTACCCTTGGATTCCACTTTGACGATATAGTCCATTTTATCGGCACTGATCTCGGTGATAAACGCGTCTTTAAAATTGCGGTAGCCTTTGTCTTTATTGAATAAGCCTTTTTCCTCTCTGGATTTATAACCCAGCTTGCCCATTTTGTTGATCACAGCATTTTCCACTGCCTCGGGAGGATAAGGATAGTCGATCATAAATACCTGCTGTTTCTTTTTGTCATATTCCGCTGTGCCTTCATAGGCCTGTGCAGCAAGAACCAGGTTCAGGCCCAAAATCATCAAAAAGGATAAAATGATATGCTTCATAACCGTTGAATTTAATGATAAAGATACGTACCGGGGCCCAAGCGTTGCAATAGGGTTAAATAAAAAATCAGAATGGCACGGAATTCGTTTTTTGACCCGCTAAGAACTACTTTTGCCCGGGTCAGCCCCGACAGGCTGACCCCTTAAATTTCCAATCTATTGAGCGGTATAAAAAAACTGGCCGGACAGACCCTTTGGTATGGTGTACCCACCATTGCCAGCCGTTTTTTGGGTTACCTGATGAACCTGACCCTGCCACTGATTTTTGCCCAGCCCTCCAAAACGGCTGACCTCACCCAGGTCTATGCGATAATTCCATTTCTGAATGTGCTGTTTACCTACGGACTTGAAACAGCTTATTTTCGTTTTTCACAGGACCAGGATCAGAAAAAACTATATAACACCCTGTCTGTTTCCTTGTTCGGGTCTACTATTCTTTTTACCGGGGCTCTACTCCTGTTTAAGGATACCATTGCTTCCTGGGCCAGCCTTGAGAATCATCCTGAATATATCAATTGGATGGCCGGGATTATTTTCTTTGATACGATCAGTACACTTGCTTTTGCCCGGCTTCGCCAGGAAAACCGGCCAAAACGATATGCGTTTGCCAGACTGGCCAGTGTGTTAATGAATATTCTGGTAGTGGTTTTATTTCTCGGCATTGTTCCCCGGATGGCTGCTGCCAGTCCCGACAGTTTCTGGGGAGTATTGCATAGTGATAAAGAAACCGGCATTGTTTACTATTTGATTGGTAATTTCTGTGGCAGTGTACTCACTTTCCTGATCCTGCAGAAAGAACTGAGGCAGATACATCTTCAGTTTGACAGCGCCCTCTGGAAGAAAATAATGCGGTATTCCTATCCCCTGGTGATTGTAGGTATGGGTGGAATTGTAAATGATATGCTCAGCCGGTTGATTTATCAGCATGTTGTTGATCTTCCTGCCGAACAGGCCAAACATGAACTGGGTGTATTTGCCAATATCATCCGGTTATCCATCCTGATCACCATCGCTATTCAGGCGTTCCGGATGGCGGCAGAGCCCTTCTTCTTCAACCGAAGCAAGGAAGAAAATGCACCAAAGACCTATGCCAGGGTAATGAAATTCTTTGTCCTGGTCTGTTGTTTCCTTTTCTTAGGTATTAGTCTTTATATTGACATCGTTAAATGGTTTTTCCTGGCCATCGACCGGGCGGAATGGACCGAAGGACTGTATGTAGTTCCCCTGTTTGCCATGGCCAATATTTTTCTGGGGATTTATTACAACCTCAGTATCTGGTACAAGCTTACTAATAAGAATATGATGGGGGCCATAATCACTTTAACCGGTGCGGCCATCACGATCGGACTAAACATCCTGCTGATCCCCAAACTACATTACCTGGGGGCAGCCATCGCTACATTCTGCTGTTATTTATTCATGATGATTGTCAGCTATACACAGGGACAAAAACATTACCCGGTGCCCTATGCGAAAAAGAAACTGATCGCCTATCTCGTATTGGTAACCATACTGGTACTCACACACCGGGGCTTTGTGTACTTCGTTGAAAACCGTTGGGCCAACCTCGCCGTAGCCACCCTCTTACTGGGCATGTTCACCTGGTTCGTTGGAAAAATTGAACGGAAAGAACTGGAAAAACTACCGGTAGTCGGAAGATTTTACAGCAAGAAATAGTCCTTAGCAGGGGCTGTTCCTGACAACTGACATCTGACATCCGACAACCGATCTCACCCTTTTACAAACGGATTATTCCCCTTCTCATATCCAACTGTGGTCACTGGGCCATGACCGGAGTATACCTTTGTCTCATCCGGCAGCGTAAAAAACTGCGTCCTGATACTTTCCATTAAGGTTTCCATACTGCCGCCCGGTAGATCAGTACGGCCAATACTGCGGTTAAACAGGACATCCCCGCTGATGATAAACCCATTTTCGGCACTGTAAAAGGAAATACTGCCTGGAGAATGACCGGGGGTAAAGCGGATTTCCAGTTCATCCTCCCCGATTTTTATAAAATTTCCCTCTTTCAAATAAACCAGGGGGCCCTCATAATTGTCAAAAGGCAACTGCCAGCGCTCACCCGACAAAGGCGCAAAGTCCAGGAACGGTTTCTCCTTTTCATGGATATGCAGGTCCAGTCCCCAGGTATCATGTACGAATTTGTTCCCGAAAACATGGTCCAGGTGACAGTGGGTGTTCAGCAGCAAAACCGGGGTCAGACCGGCTTTTGCGAGGCCCGTTTTTAATTCGTCCCTTTCCGCCGGAAAATAACAGCCCGGATCTATAATGCAGCATTGCTTTTGCTCGTTATACAAAACATAGGTGTTCTCCTGGATCGGACTAAAGGTGAAAGACTTAACAACTAACATGGATGGTTTTTTCGTACTTTTAAAGACAATCCCGGAAAGCTGGTTTCCGGAATACCTGATACGGGGTCAAAAGTACAAAATAGCTACTTTTGAACTGTATAACTGCTGAATGATAAACCGGGATACCTGCCCAAGCAATGCGTCAACGAAAAGCAGGCTGCCAAACAAGAGAATTAAACGATTTAAGATTTTTGAACAGTAAGTAATAGTCTATGAAGAAAGTCCTAAGCCTTATTGCCTGCCTCAGCACTCTTTTTGTACTGGAAACAGCCGCCCAGGTGAACACCGTGGAGTTTGGGAAAAACCGCGTGCAGTACCAGAAATTCAAATGGAAATATTACCAGACTGAAAATTTTAACAGTTATTTCAGCCAGGATGGGCTGGGACTGGGCAAATATGTGGCCCAGATTGCTGAAGCAGAACTGCCCACTATCGAAGAGTTTGTGGAATACGGCCTGCAACGCCGGATCAATATCGTGATCTATAATAACTATGATGAAATGCAGCAGTCGAATATCGGTATCGGTATTGACTGGCAGAATACCGGCGGGGTGACCAAACTAGTCAACAATAAAATGATCGTTTACTATGATGGCAATCACGATAACCTGCGCCGCCAGATCCGCCAGGGAATCGCCCGCAACCTGGTGGAAAACCTGCTCTTTGGTGATGATCTTGGTGAATTTGCCGCCAACCAGGCCCTGCTCGATCTTCCCAAATGGCTGACCGATGGCTATATCGCTTATGCCGCCGAAAACTGGAATACCAGCCTGGATGATGACCTGCGCGGAGTGATGCTGGCCGGCAGCTACCGGAATTTTTACCAGTTCGCTTTTGAAAAACCCCTGCTCGCTGGACACTCATTCTGGAAATATATCGCTGATAAATACGGAAAAAACAAAACCACTTACTTCCTCTACCTGGCACGTATCTATCGCAACCTGAATAATGCCTCGTATAAGATCGCCAAGAAAAAATTCAAGATCATCCTGCGGGATTTCATGACTGATGTACAAAACCAGTATTTCAAAGACATCCGTGGCCGCCGAAATTCACCCAAAGGACAATTGTCCGTCAGTGAGTATGTCGGAAAGAAAGACTATATCCATTTCAATGCCAACCCGGTACCCCGCAGCTTTACGTATGCCGTGGTGGAGTTCAACCAGGGCCGCTACCAGGTGGTGCTGATGGAAAATTTCGTCAACAAAAAAATATTACTGAAACAGGGGGTGCGTACCCGTGAAGATGATAAGCACCCCAACTATCCGTTGTTGGCCTGGGATGGCAAAGGCACCCGTCTGGCGGTTTTGTATCATGAAGAAGGCAAGACCAAATTCTTTGTCTATGACCTCGTCAACCGCGTGAAACTCTGGAAACAAACCCTTGATAAATTTGACCAGGTCCAGGATATGAAATATATGCTGGACAACAATACACTGGTGCTGAGTGCGGTGCGGAGCGGTCAGTCAGATGTTTACGTATATAAGATCGACAAACAAAGCTTTGAACAGATCACGAACGATGTCTATGATGATCTCGATCCTTCCTTTGTTGCCTTCCCCAATAAAACAGGGATCCTGTATTCTTCCAACCGCCCCAGCGCGGAAGCGGGCAGCAGCGATGATTCACTGCCGGCCAGGCATTTTAATGTTTACCTGGTGGACAACTGGAACAAATCCGATGTAAAACAGATTTCCAAACTGACCGACCTGCGGTTGGGGAATGCACGTTTCCCTTCTCAGTATAATACCTCCCATTTCACCTTTATCAGTGATGAGAACGGGATAGCCAACCGATATGCCGGTTTCTTCAAAACGGAGCGGGCCGGACTGGATACCCTCGTGTTTATAGGAGATGAAATGCTCCGCAACCCGGTACAGAAAGATGTGGATAGCCTGCTGGCCGAATGGAATAAGACGGATATTGACTCCGTTGGCTTTGTATCGGTAACCAATGACTCTTCTTATGTATTCCCGCTGACCAATTACCAGAGTAATACGCTGGAAACCCGTACGGCCGGTGACAACCAGCAGGTATCGGAAGTAGTGAAACTCGGGGATGTAAAACTGCTGTACCGCCTGAAAGTCGATGAAAACACCCTGCGCCGCCGGAATATCAATGCACGTCCGACCGAATACATGCGAAAAGTCATTGAGGAGGAAAAGAAAGCCTTACGGAAAGAAGCAGCGGTAACTGCCAAAACGGATACACTGAATAAAAAGCAACAGGATTTTTTCAATACCGGTTTTGAAGAAGAGAAAACAGACAGCACCCGTAAAGTCGGGGATATCGTGAGAGCCGATGAACTTGCCAAAGAATCCGTATTGAAAAAAGCGAAAGTATTTGAATACCGTCCGCCGAAATTCTTCAATGATTATCTCGTGAGCGGTTTCAATAATAATGTACTCGTAACCCGGTACCAGCCTTACCAGGGCGGCAGTGGTCCTATCCAGCTAAGTAATAATGACCCGCTGAATGGCATTATACGCCTTGGCACCTCTGATTTATTTGAAGACTGGAAAATTGCCGGTGGCTTCCGGATCAGTACAGACCTGAGTAATAATGAGTATATATTCACGACTCAGTACCTGAAAAAGCGTCTTGATTACGGATTTACGTATTACCGGAATACCGCCATGTACACCAGTAATGTGGGCGATGTAAAACTCTTTTCCAATTTGTACCAGGGAACAGTTTCCTATCCTTTCAATAAGGTAAGAAGCCTTCGTTTCAACCTGGGCTACCGTAGCGACAAGTATGTATTTAAAGGCAATAAAGATGTACCCCAGACCCTGGACCTGGAAGATATCAAACAGACCTATGCACTGGCCCGTATCGAATTTATCCATGACGATGCGATTAGTCCGGTGCTGAATATCTGGAAAGGCCTCCGCTGGAAAGCTTACCTCGATTATAACTTCCAGCTTAAGAAAAGCACCGGGACTGGTTCAGGCGAGAACCCATATATTATGAACTTTGGATTTGATGCCCGCCATTACCTGCCGATCTACCGCAATGTAAGCTGGTCAGTAAGGGCAGCAGCGGATTTCTCCTGGGGAACCCAGAAGATCATTTATTATCTCGGTGGTGTGGACAACTGGCTGATGTTTGGCAGCAACCAGCGCTCTGATGGCTCCTATAAATATTTTGATCCCAGCAATACTCCTGATCCCGACGCTGATTATGCTTACCAGTCAATGGCAGTAAACCTGCGTGGTTTCAAACAAAACGTGGCCAATGGAAATAATGCGTTTGTGATCAACAGTGAGATCCGCGTACCGGTTTTCACCACCTTCTTTAACAAACCGATCAATAACGCCTTCCTGCGTAATTTCCAGATCGTTCAGTTTGCGGATCTCGGTACAGCCTGGAACGGCAAGTATGATAAACTGGAACGTCCTTCAGTTTCCTACACCGGTGGACCGATCAATGTGAAAGTGAAGGCTGGTGGTATCGGCCCCTTTGCCGGTGGCTATGGATTTGGTGCCCGCAGCACCCTGTTGGGATATTTCCTCCGCTTCGATGCGGCCTGGCAGATGAATGGATTGTTCGAAGGCAAACCCCAGTATTATTTCGCGATGGGGCTTGATTTCTAAGTTTAAGTATATTGAAAATAGCAGAGGCTGCCTGTTAACCGGGCAGCCTCTTTTTGTAGAAGCTTACTGAATGATATCCCGCAAATCCATAAAGATTTTTTTAAACCAGAATGACTTTCCAAACTGTCGGAGTATCTTTTATTCTTTGCGGGCAAAAAGAGAATTCCAGCGTATGAGCAATTCTATACCCGGAAGGACTCTCCCATTTTCTTCAGGGATAAATAAAGCAATGTCATAAACACCGCATATGTACCCGTCATACCCCAGGCAAACCAGTTATCAATTGGATTAATAATGAGATCGCCGATCTCAATCACCAGGTTAAAGGGATCGGTAACCACATCCCAACTGTTAAACCGCAGAAAGCGGCCGATATAAATCCCCAGGGCATTCAGCCACATCACACCGAAAACCATGATGATTGAATAGCGTGTTCCCCGATCAAGCGCGATGATAAGTTCCACCCGCCGGAGCGAAATAATCCCGCAAAGAATACCATTCCAGGCAAAGGAAAAGATGAGCAGCAGGTCGAACCATCGCGGGGCAGAGTGAACATTGACCAGGTGAAAGAGATCCGTAATGATATAAAAGGCATTAGGGATAAACAGCAGCCATACAGACAATAATAAAACCCGCTTCAGCCTGTTCTCTATCAGGGCCGGATTGGCTGACATCCAGCGGGTAATCCAGTAAGGCACAAAAGCCAGGAACAGATTCCAGGGAAGAAAGATATATTCAATCGTCTGTGTCACGATCATCCGGGTGGTCAGCAATCCGCAACTGAAAAGTGCGGATGCCAGCAACCACTGGTGCAGGGTAAACGAACGGTTTGTTTTCATTGGTTTAATCTGTTTAACTATTGATCAATTTTGGAATAAATACGATCCCGCCGGTAACCAGGGCCACCAGGGCCGCCAGCAAGACGGCTGCCGCCGCCAGGTCCTTGATATATTTCACCCGGGGATGCTGTTCCGGCGACAAATGATCCATGATCTTTTCAATCGCGGTATTGATCATTTCAGTGATCCACACCCCACCGGTGACGATCACCAGGGCCAGCAATTCCGCCCCCCTGATCCGGAAGAAAAAGACCAGGATACCAACCGTAACCGTGGCCAGCAGATGCAGTATGGCATTATGTTCTTCAAAAAAGAACCGCATCATTCCACTGAATGCATACCGGAAACTGCCCAGTCTATCTCTCAATAAAAACGGTTTGTACTTTTTCATAACAATTATTTCAGCCTTACCGACTTCGCAACCTCTCCCCCTACCCCCTCTCCTCCAGGAGAGGGGGCCGGAGATCCCGTAAAAAAAAGAATCTTCAGGTTGCTTTAGTTAATCTCTATCAGGAGGGGCTGTTTACTCCCGACTACTAACTCCCGACTGCCGACTACTCCTACCATTCCAGCTTCCTCGAGAAATACATAATCACGCCCAGCGACACAAACAACCCGATGCTTCCCATCAGCAATGCGTAATCCTGTAACTGAATAATACTGAAGATATAGGCATAGACCACAGAGAGCACCATACTGATAAACATCGCCAGTTTGGAAGAACGGAGAATACTGCCCACATACCAGCCGATCAGTCCGATCGTGGATACACCGGCAATGGCATAAGCCAGGTTAAAACCTGTATATTCTGAAATGGATAAGAGTAAAGTATAGAAAAGTACAAGCGCCAGTCCGGCCAAACCGTATTGTACCAGGTGGAGGGATCGTTTATAGATTGTTTCCACCAGGAAGAAAGCGGCAAAGGTGAGCATGATACAGAGCAATGCATATTTCACAGAACGTTCTGTTTTGTCATAAGTATCCACGGGGATCAGCAAGTCTGCACCAACGGTGGTGTTGCTGAGGTTGTAAAAGGTATTCTTCCAGACCAGCGGCACACTGCGGTTCAGGTATTTCCAACTGGCGGTAAAGCCACTGTCTTTTACCTCCCGGGTATCGGGCAGTTTGATTCCGGTAAAGGCGGGATCGGGCCAGTTGGAACGCATCTGGATTTTATTTTCCCTGGCCGCGGCGGCGAATAATAACTGGCCGGAACCATTCATCGAAAACTGCATACTGAAACTGGCCGGAACAGTGGCTGTTTCCGGACTAAGCGGAACCGGTGCGACAAATGCCTCATCCAGTTGTGCCTGCCCGGTAGCCTGCTGGGTAAACACATAACTGCTGTCGTTCCATTTCACCAGCAGATCTTCATTGATACCCCGGACCGCATCCCCGATTTTAAATACCAGCTTTGCCTCATTCCAGTCAATTTGATCCCGGGGAATATCCAGTTTTTGCCAGGGAATGCTGGCAAAATTCCCGTTCAGTTTTATGTCACTTTTGTAAACGGCCACTTCATAAATGTCCCGCTTGCGTTTATCCGGCGTTACGGTTGAATGGATGTCCAGTTTGTCGGCCATAAAATAAGCGTATTGCTTTTCCCAGCTTACGCCGCCATTGGCCAGGCTGACTGATACCCGGTAGGGCAACATTAGTAAAGGCCCGGTTACCGTTTGCTTACCTGCCCATTTGGAACTGATATCCATGATGGCTTCCTTTTGCCGCCCTTCCCGTTCATTGACCATGTTCCGGATAAAAAAAGTAGGTACCCAGAGAAAGAGGGCAATGCCAAAGATCACGATGGATTTGATAAATAATTTTCCTTTATCCCATAAAGGAGTACTGTTTTGAATTGTTTCGAAAGTTTCCATGCTGATGGTTATTGTTGGTTATTAAATTAAGGTTATGCAATGGCCGGGAAAGGAGATGGTGCTTCTTTCTTCGGCCGGTTATTCATCGTGGACAAAATCGATTCCAGCAAAGGCAGCATCTGGTTCAGTCCCCTCGTTTTGATCATGAAATTCCAGAGGGGTTCAAATTTTTTCCATCCCCCTGCATAGGCAAAATGTTTTAGTTTCTGCCCGTATGTTTCCTGTTGCCAGCTGGCTTTTGCAATATTGGTCCAGGAATAAAAATCCCGGTAAGCGCGGTCGTATCCATTTTTCAGCTCATCTGCCGTTAAACCTGCTGTTTTAAATACAACCTCACGGGTATCATACCGGTCCCAGTTTCTGTGGAGGATACGTCCCTGCTTTTCCATGGAATCAAATAAGCGGGTTCCCGGATAGGGGGTGAGTATATGGAAAGTGGAAGTAGTGAGTCCCTGGTTTACTGCCCAGTCCACCGTTCGGCTGAAAACATCTTTATCATCATCATCCAGACCAAAAACAAAACTTCCATTGATCATGATTCCCAGTGAATGCAGGCGGCGGATTGCCAACTCATAATCTTTTCCGAGATTTTGCTTTTTATTACTCTGCAGGAGGTTCTTATTGCTCAGGGTTTCAAAACCAATGAAGACACTGCGTAAACCGGCCTTTGCTGCCTGCTCAATAAGATTACCCCGGAGAATCGCTTCAACAGTCGACGCACCCTGGAATAACCGGTTCATTCCCTGCATCCCATCAAAAAGCTGTTCCGCAAATTTCTGATTGCCCAGTAAATGATCATCCAGGAAGTAAAGATGCCTGCCGGGTAAACGATCAATCTCGGACAATGCATCATCTGCACGCTGGGTATAAAATGATTTACCACCCTGGAAGAAAGCGTCTTTATAACAAAAATCGCAATGATGCGGACAGCCCCGTGATACGACAATTGAATTGGGTACAAGATATAATGAGCGTTTAATCAGATCCCGGCGCACCGGGGGGATTGATTCAATACTTCTTTTTGCATTGACATAAATTTTACGGGGTGTTTTATTCCTGAAGTCTGCCAGGAATTGCGGAAAAGTATCTTCACCCGGACCTGTAAATAGGCTATCGGCATGGGGCAATGCTTCTTCAGGAAGCGATGTAACATGCAGACCACCCAGGCAAACCCAGGCACCCTTTTTCCGGTAATGGTCTGCCAGCGCATAAGCACGGAAAGCATTGGTGATATAAACCTGTATGATCACCAGGTCAGGTGAATCATCAGTAATTAGTTCTTCCACATGTTCATCCTGCAGGTCTATCTCGTCTTCGGGTGAGCAATACGCGGCCAGCGTGGCCAGTCCGAGAGGAGGAAACAGGGAATATTTGATGGGCCGCCAGTAGGGGCTTTTAGCCTCTGTCAGCGCAGGCAGTATCATCTTAATCTTCATCGGTTTCGTTTTGCGTGGTCAATTCAAGCTGGTTAATTTTATGTAAAACAATCCGGAGAGGGATCAGTCCGATAACCCCGAACGAGCAGTCCACCAACCGCCACCAGAGTGGCAATCCGCGCATATAACCTGCAACCAGGGCGAAAGGAATCACTAACAGGCAAGCGATCATACCAAATTCGATAACCCACTTATTCCGTACCGGGTCTTTGAGCGGGCCGATAAAGAGAATAGCCAGAACAAAATGGGCGAATGCAAGCCAGTCATACCCATAAGCGAGAAAGGGTGCCTGCCGGTTTTGTTCAACTACTGACAAATACACTTTCTCCAGCCAATCACCGATAGCAGTACCCGGAGGTATCATCCGGGTGGCAAATTCCAGTTCCGTTTCTGCGGGTATAGCCGTGGCCCCGCTGATGACAAGACCTATAATAAAAAAAAGGATCCAGCGTCTGATGATAGTTTTGTGTTTCATTTTTAAAAAGTACTTTGTATTTCAAAGTGTAGGGGCAAAAAAAATTATTTCACCCCCCTGATCATATTTTCCAATGCCGAAATGTGTTCCGAAAAAGCTTTCTCTCCCTGCCGGGTAATAGAATAAGTGGTATTGGTCTTACGCCCGATAAAGCCCTTATGCACTTTGATAAATCCGCTCTCTTCGAGGGTCACCAGGTGGGTGGCCAGGTTACCATCCGTCACTTCCAGCAGTTGTTTGAGGTCATTGAAACTGATCTCTTCATTGACCATCAGCACACTCATCACCCCCAGCCGGATGCGGTTGTCAAATACTTTATTCAGACCGGTGATCGGATTTTTCATTTCTTTCTTTCTATGCTCAGTTATAACGCTCATATTTATTCCACATGATCACACCATATATAATGTGCAACAACCCAAATCCAACCGCCCAGAACCAGAGACCATAACCGGTGAAAAGCATATTGACCGTGCCCAGTACAATTTCACAATAGCCGAGGTAGCGTATATCGGAGAGGGTGTATTTACTTGCATTCACCAGGGCCAGTCCGTAAAACACCAGGCAGGCAGGTGCGACAAAGATCCAGATATCATAACGCAGCATACCAATAATAAAGGCCGCACCGGCCATCAGTGGCACCATCATGTTCCAGGCCAGCCGCTTCGACGTATGATCCCATACAGGCAACCCGGCTTTCTTCGCCTTACGCCACGTTAAATAATAAGAAGAAACAAAGGCCAGCACAAAAACAACTCCCGCCAGCAGGATCAGCCTCAGCTTAAGCAAGCTGAAATCATCCCCCGTAGTAAAGCCACGGCTGTTGTAGGCACCATAATAGTTGTTGAAAAAACTGTCCGCTACCAGGGCTCCCCCAATGGCACAGATACCTGCCGCCACTCCGCTCAGTCCACTCAGCGAAACAAACCGACTGGACCGCTCCATGATACGGCGTATATCACTGAGCTCATTCAAGGAGTTGGTTCCGGGTAATTTTTCTTCCATAAAAAGCACTTTGTACTACAAAGTATGTGAAAAATCCGCATCCCTCCAAATTTTTTCCCGCACAGGCCGGTCTTTCATCGATTTTAACACATGACTTTATGCGAAGGCGGCGTACTTTTACGCTTCTATGAAGCGACCGAAACTGTTGGTACCAATTCTACTTTTCCTGTTTATCTCCCTGGCTTCGGTGCCGGTAAGCGGACAAACAAAAATCATTCACGGTCAGGTCCGCGATTCGCACAGCGAAGAACCGGTTCCTTTCGCCTCAGTAATCTTTAAAAACAGTACAAACGGGAAACTCACGGACTCCTCCGGGCATTTCAGTTTTTACCTGTCAAAGCTCCCATCCGACACCCTGCTCATTACCTGTGTGGGTTATCAGCCCTTCAGCCTTATCCTCAATAATCTCCGGGATTCCACTTCGTTTAATATCCTGCTGGAAAGAGGTACGTTTAACGAAGGAGCTCAGTTAAGAGTAAAAGTCAATAAAGGCCTGTTGGTCTGGCGTAAAATCGTACAACATAAACCGGAAAATGACCGCTACCGGTTTGATAATTTCTCCTATGAACTCTATAACAAACTGGAACTGGATCTCAAGAATATTAATTTTGAAAAATTCGGCAAATTCAAACCCCTGAAACCAATCAGCGAACTGATCAACCAGAATATTGATACTTCAGAAGGAATAAAATACCTGCCGACTTACCTGACTGAAGCGCTTTCGGATTACTACTACCAGAAATCACCAAAGAAAAGAAGGGAGATCATTAAAGCCTATAATACCAATGGTGTGAAAAATGAAAGTGTATCCAAAATGCTGGGAGGAATGGACCAGGTGGTGAATGTTTACAACAACTTTATACCGGTATTTGATAAACAGTTTGTCAGCCCCATCAGTGACAATGGCGACTATTATTACAATTACCGTGTGGTGGACACCCAGGTGATTGCCAGCAAACGTTATTATCATCTTGTATTCACTCCGCGCCGGAAAGGGGGTGATACTTTTGAAGGTGACTGCTGGGTGCATGTGGGCAGTTTTGCCATTCAGCGCATGAACCTGCGCCTGGGCAAAGAGGCCAATGTTAATTTTGTGGAAAACCTGAGCCTGATCCAGGAGTACAATCAGGTCAACGACAGTACCTGGTTTCTGTCCAGGGATAAATTTGTGGTAGATGTCTCTCCTGCCGGTAAAGACCGTCCCGGTTTTATCGGGCGAAAAACCACCACCTATAATCATATTGTGGTCAATGACAGCAGTGTGCTGCATGAACTCAGCAAAAACAAGATCCTCGAAGAAATCATCACCCTTCCGGAAGCCGGTAAAAAAACAAAAGAGTTCTGGGCTATTGAACGTCACGAGCCCCTGAGTAAGACCGAAAGCAGCATTATCCGTATGATTGACACCCTGACCAATGCGCCCGTCTTCCAGCGGTTTACAAAGACGATGGCCTTTATTGGTACCGGGTATAAAGACATTGGCAATTACCAGATCGGACCCTGGTTCAACTGGATCACCTCTAATGGCTGGGAAGGATTCCGGATGCGTTTTGACCTCGGCACCAATAAACATTTTGATAAAAAAATCAAACTGCATGGATACCTGGCCTACGGCTTTGGCGACAAACACCTGAAAGGCATGGGGGAGATTTTCTATTTGCCAAATAAAGATCCACGGATGTATTTATACGGATCCTTTACCAATGACCTGGACTGGGGACAAAACTATTATGGGGAGGTATCACAGGATAATATATTCGCGCTCGCCATCCGTAAAAAAGGAATCCCTGTCAAGAACATCAAGGTAAATGAAAAGAAGATTGAACTCTTTAAAGAAACCTTTCCCTGGATGTCAAACCGGATTACGGTTTCCCATAAGTCCACCCTCCCCCTCCGCAACCTGGTTCCCATCGATTCTTTCCGTGCCGCCGCCAGTGGCAG
>CAZYTV010000092.1:0-14840 GCA_964650455.1 uncultured Chitinophaga sp.
AAACCACTGGGCACATAGGAACCAAATAAGTCAGCACTCATAACCGCCAAATCACCTACGTTATCACCTACGTTATCGGCAATGGTTGCAGGGTTACGTGGATCATCTTCAGGAATACCGGCTTCGACTTTGCCCACGAGGTCAGCACCTACGTCAGCCGCCTTGGTATAAATACCACCACCCACACGGGCGAAGAGGGCAATGGATTCAGCACCCAGGGAGAAACCGGTCAGTACTTCAATGGTGCGGATCATTTCAGCAGAATCCACAGAAGCGCCGGGCGCGAAGTATTGTTTTAATACAATGTATAAACCGCCCAGGCCAAGAACAGCCAGACCGGATACCCCAAGTCCCATAACGGCACCGCCGGTAAAGGAAACATTGAGTGCTTTACTTAAACTGGTACGTGCTGCCTGTGCGGTGCGCACGTTGGCACGGGTAGCTACTTTCATACCGATATAACCGGCAGTGGCACTGAATACCGCTCCGACCACAAAGGCCACTGAAATCAGCCAGTGCGAATGGGGATTGGCCTGGGCCATGACAGCCAGCAGGATACCCACGATGACCACGAAATAGCCAAGAATTTTCCATTCAGCCTTGAGAAAGGCCATGGCACCAACTGCGATGTAGTTGGCGATTTCTTTCATACGGTCGTTACCGGCGTCTTGTTTGGATACCCAATTGAACTTGATCAGTGTGTAAAGCAAGCCAATCAGTCCCATGACGGGTACCAGGTAGATCAATTTGTCCATAACAGTCGATTCTTAGTGTCTGGTTTAGATTAAAAACGGCCATTTTGGCCGGGCGGCAAAGATAGGGGTTGGGTCCCAATACCCCAAACCCGCAAGGGGCTTTATTTTCAGGGGTTTGAGGTCATTATTTTGCCCTCTTTCTGAGGTAAAAACGGGGGCATAGAAAAAATCCGGGAACGTTCCCGGATTACCGGATAACCTGGTAAGCTTTCCCTAAATAATTGATAAGGTCTCCGGCTATCAGTGCCTCCATGGAATTCTCTTTCGCGGCCAGGTCACCCGCTAATCCATGCAGGTACACCCCCAGAATAGCTGCTTCCAGGGCCGCATATCCCTGGGCCAACAGACCAGTCAGGATACCCGTCAGCACATCCCCGCTGCCACCCGTGGCCATACCGGGATTGCCGGTACTATTAAAATAACACTGGCCACCCGGTGTGGCGACCAGGGTATGATGGCCTTTCAAAACGATGATTACATGGAGTTCAGCCGCTTTGGTCCTGACTTTTTCGATCCGTTCAAAATCATTGGCAGAGGGACCGGCCAGCCGCTCAAATTCCTTGAAATGGGGGGTGAGGATGGAACCGGCCGGAATGAGGGATTGCATGGAAGGATGGGCCGCTAAAATATTCAGCGCATCCGCATCGATCACCAGGGGCTTACGAAAACGGGTGAGTACCGATTTTAAACAGTCGGCCGTTTCGGGTGACTGGCCGATACCAGGACCGATACCCAGCGCATTGTATTTTTCCAGGGAACCTGTGCTGCTGATATACTCCGGCTGCGCATCCGGAATGGCCATGGCTTCCGGTACAGTTGCCTGGAGAATGGCTATACCCGTTGCCGGTACCTGAACTGTCAGTAAACCCACCCCACTGCGCAGGCAGGCTTTAGCCGCCAGGATAGCAGCACCCATTTTACCCAGACTGCCGGCTAACAGTAAAGCATGTCCGAAATTTCCCTTATGGGCAAAGCGGGCCCTTTCTTTATACACTGAATGAATAAGTGTGTCGTCCAGTAATTCAAACGTGGTCGGGGTTTCTTCCAGGTATTGCCGGTGCAAACCAATATCCAGGACATGGACCTGACCGGTGGCCGCCTGGTTTTCACTGACCAGGAAGGCCGGTTTGAAAGCCTGAAAGGTCAGTGTATGATCCGCCAGTATGGTCAGATTCCCGCTGGAAGAATGATCCGTAAATAAACCGCTGGGAATATCAATGGATATAACGGGCAGGCCTGACTGATTAATAAACTGAACCAGGGTGGCGGTCAGGCCATCTATAGCCCTGTTGAGTCCGGAACCAAACAATGCATCAATGATGATCTGCCCGGGGTCCGGGGGATGTATGTGTTCGGCTTTTTGTATGAAAAGTATATGTCCCTGCGGATACACATGCAGCCGGGACAGGTTTTGCTGAAAATCATCCGTTCCCCGGTATCCGAATTCAAGAATATAGATGGTAACTGTTAATCCTTTCTCCAGCAACAGGCGGGCAATAGCCAGTCCGTCGCCCCCGTTATTCCCTTTGCCACAGTAAATAGTATAACTGGCCTGTTCCGGATATTGCCGCAACAACCAGTCGGTACAGGCGGTGGCTGCCCTTTCCATCAGTTCAATAGAGGAAATGGGTTCATGAGTAATGGTAAACTGATCCCAGGCACGCACCTGTTCTGCGGTGAAAATTTTCATGGACCTAAAGGTCAGCCATTTTTGGGATATACGAAATGACTTAGCGACGGGCTTTTTGTTCCCTGGGTGGCGACAGCTTACTACTGCTTTTTTCCTTATTCCGGGCAGATGTTTTGCCGGGCAGGGTATCCGTTTCTTCTTCTTCGGTGCTGGTTTTCTGGAAGTATTCCCCAAAAAGATCATAACTCTGGTGGGCCGTGTTGTAAATACTGCGGGTAAAGCGGTTGCCCAGGATGATAATGGTTATTTTCTCGTCCAACAGCCGGGCAAATGCGGCATTACATCCATGCCATTTGCCAAAATGGTAAACGATCTTTTTGTGATTGGGTAAGTTCATCAACCGGAAACCCAGACCATAATTATGAACAGAGGGCCGTTCATTACTATAGGAAGTAAAAGCTGAATCCAGCAGGGACTTACTGATCAGTTGGTCGGTGTACAGGGCCTGATCCCATTTGAGCAAGTCACCGGCCGTGGTATAAATATTCTTATCACCATAGGTGCCGTCGAGGAAATCATTGTTCCAGTAATAACCATCTGCTTTAAAGGAGGGGGTGGCAGTCAGCGTGTCTTTCAGGGTAAAGACATAGGTATGCTTCATCTGCAGCGGCTCAAAAAATTTATCCCGCAGGTAATCCGGGTAGGATTTTCCAGTTAGTTTTTCAATCAGCATGGCCAACAGGAGGTAATTGGTATTGCAATAGCTGAATTTCCGCCCCGGGTTGGCTTCTTTATTCGGGGGCTTGCTGATCATGTATTGCAATACATCAGGATTGGTACAATACACTTTCTTATTCCAGTCCGACCGGTCCATAAAGTGCACATAATTGGGCAATCCGCTCCGGTGATTCAACAGCATTCTGATCGTGATCCCGGGATAAGGCAGCTCCGGGAAATAACGGGATAGAGAGTCATCCAGTGATAATTTACCTTCCTGTACCAGTCGCAGGATCGCCACCCCGGTAAAGGTTTTGGAAGTGGAAGCAATATGCAATGAGGTGGTGGCACTCATTGTATCTTTTTTCCGCAGGTCTCTTTTCCCGATATACTTTTCATAAAGGATGGTGCCGTTTTTGGCGATCAGTATCTGGCCGTTGAAATTTTTATAACGGAGGAGCGTGCTGTCAAAAAAAGCGGACAACTGCCGGTAAAAATGACGGAACTCATCCTTGCTGATCGGCGCAGGGGTGGGCGGGTAATATTGCAAAGAATCTTCGGGAGCGGATTTTTCTTTCACCGATGTGTTACAGCAATAGAAAACAGTGGCCAGCAGGAAAATAAGGATGAATGACTTCAAATGTATTTGTTGGTTTGTTTACAAAAATATAAGCCCGTTGTCCCGGTAAGGGTTATAGTTTTCCCCAACCCCTGCTGTAATGTTAATAATAAAACAAGTGTTAGTGTTAATATTTTGGGCAGGAGTTTCTATATAGAGTGAAAATGCAGTTGATCATACGTAGTATATTTGCTGTATGACAAAGACTGGCAATAACACGAGTTATCCCAAAGAAAAGATCAGGATCCTGTTCCTGGAAAATATCAGTGATTCCGCGGTAAAGAATTTCCGCCATCATGGTTATGTGAAAGTGGAGAAGATTACGAAGGCCCTTACAGAGGAAGAACTGATTGATGAGATCAGGGATGTGCATATACTGGGTATCCGTTCCAAGACCATGGTGACAAAAAAAGTACTGGATGCCGCTAAGAAGCTGCAGGCCATTGGTTGTTTTTGTATCGGGGTCAACCAGGTGGATCTGAAATCAGCCACGAAGAACGGGGTGGTGGTGTTTAATGCACCTTATTCCAATACGCGGAGTGTGGCCGAACTGGTGATCGGCCTGGCGATCATGCTGATCCGCCGGATTCCGGATAAGAACAAAGCGGCCCATGAAGGCATCTGGATGAAGGATGCGAAGAACAGTTATGAATTAAGAGGCAAGACCCTGGGTATTGTAGGGTATGGAAATATTGGCAGCCAGGTAAGTGTGCTGGCCGAATCGCTGGGGATGAAAGTGCTTTTCTATGATGTGGAAACCAAACTGCCCCTGGGTAATGCGGAAGATGCCCGTAGCCTGAAAGAACTGCTGAGCCGTGCCGATGTGGTGACCCTGCATGTGCCGGAGACCAGCCATACCAAAAACCTGATCAATAAACATAATCTCCGGTATTTTAAGAAAGGAGGCATCCTGCTCAACTATGCCCGGGGAGAAGTGGTGGACCTGGATGCCTTGCGCAAAGAGATAGAGGAAGGAACTATTGGTGGTGCAGCCATTGATGTGTTTCCCTGGGAACCGGAAAAAAACGGGGATCGTTTCCAGACACCATTGCAAAATCTGCCCAATGTGATCCTGACCCCGCATATCGGGGGCAGTACGGAAGAAGCCCAGGCCAATATCGGGGAGGATGTGAGTGTGAAGCTGTTCAATTACCTCGAAAAGGGAATTACATTCGGATCACATACGGTTCCTGCATTAGCCTTACCCCCTCAGGAAGGCAGTCACCGGATCCTGCATATCCACAAAAATGTGCCCGGGGTGCTATCGGCGATCAATACCCGCTTATCCAAAAATGATATCAATATCGTGGGGCAGTACCTCAAGACCAATGAAGATATCGGTTACGTGGTGCTGGATGTGGACAAGAAATTGTCGGCACAGGCCCTGCATTTATTGCGGGATGTAAAAGAGACAATCAAAGTACGGGTGCTGTATTAAGCTGTAACCTTAAACCAACCATAATGCGTATTATCCTGACATTCCTGGGAGCCGTCCTTTTATTGACTTCCTGCAGTCAACCTGCCAAAAAGAAGACAAAAGACCTGGATGAACTGGCCAAAGAAATCAAAAAATCGTCTCCCGGTGTAAATGCTGGAGCCAGTAATTTCTCGATCCGGGAAGCAGCAGGCTGGTCTAAAAAAGACACGAATTTCAGTGGGTTAAAATGTCTCTTTGTTTCATCACCGCTCGAAAATAAACAGGACCGTTTCCGGGAAAACCTGAATGTGATAACCGAACGATGCGGTGAAATGGACCTGGAATCCTATTACAAGGCCACGGCCGAAAACCTGAAAACCCTGACCGGATTTGAAGAAAAAAAATTATCAGATAAAACAATCAATGGCATGGAGTATAAGAACCTTAAATATACCCATGCCTATGGAGGCACGCCGATTGATGTGGACCTCTATGTTACCGTTAAGGATGGAGTCGCCTACCTGATTACCTGCAGTGTATTAAAAGGCGACCTGGCCCGCTGGGAATCTTCTTTTGAACCCATGGTGGAAAGTTTTACCATCAACTAAACACCCCGGTTTATTTGCACAGCTAAGCTGAACGGCTAACTTTGCGGCATGTCACAATCATTAATTCAGAATTTACTGGATGCCCTGGCTTTATCCCCGGACAATGTGCCGCTGCGTTTGCAGGTAGCCGAACTCATGGTCAAAGAAAAAATGTTTGACGAGGCGGCCGGACAGTACCAGTTGGTATTGAATAAAAGTTATGGCAATACCAAGGCGCAACTGGGACTGGCGCATTGTTATTTTGCCCGGGAAAAGTATTCAGCGGCTATTATTATTTATGAGCAGGTGGGGGATATGCCCGGTGAAGATCAGCTTCTCTATATCAAATGCCTGATCCGTGAAAATTCAATGTCTCAGGCGGTGAATGAATACCAGAAACTGATCGCCCTGCAACCCGGTTACCGGGATGAAGAGATTGATAGTTACCTGCGGGTGAGTTCGGCTGGTGCTACTGTTCCTGATGAAGAAGGAGATCTGTTTAATACCGATGAAGCCTATTTCATGGAAAAACCCGCGCTGGGTTTTTCAGATGTGGGAGGTATGCAGCGGGTGAAGGAAGAAATATCGCTGAAGATCATTCAGCCGATGAAGAACCCGGAACTGTTCAAAGCTTTTGGGAAGAAAGCGGGTGGAGGGATATTAATGTACGGGCCTCCGGGTTGTGGCAAAACCTTTATTGCCAAAGCCACTGCCGGTGAGATCAGCGCGAAGTTTATCAATATCGGGTTACACGATATCCTGGATATGTGGATCGGTAACAGTGAGAAAAATCTGCATGAAATTTTTGAGATGGCCCGCCGCAATAAGCCCTGTGTGTTATTTTTCGATGAAGTGGATGCCATGGGTGCCAGCCGTAATGACCTCAGGCAATCCGCGATGCGTCATGTAATCAACCAGTTCCTGGCCGAACTCGATGGCGTGGAAACCGACAATGAAGGCGTATTGATCCTGGCTGCCACCAATGCACCATGGGCGGTGGATCCGGCCTTTCGCCGGCCGGGTCGTTTTGACCGGATCATTTTTGTGGAGCCACCGGATGAATCTGCCCGAAAAGAAATTATTGAGTCTCAGTTAAAGGGCCGTCCTACCGGGGAAATCGAAACCGGTAAAGTCGCTGCTGCCACCTCCGGGTATTCCGGAGCTGATATCAAGGCCATTATCGATATTGCTGTGGAGGATAAACTGACCGAATCATTAAGTAAAGGAGCCATACAACCCATCCTAACAAAGGACCTCCTGAAAGCCATCAAACAGCACCGGCCTTCCACGGCAGAATGGTTTTCCACGGCCCGTAATTATGCATTATATGCCAATGAATCCGGCTTGTATGATGATATATTGAAATACCTTAAGATCAGGAAATAAAAAGGCATGAATCAATTTGATGTAAATCTCGAAAGAGCCCGTTTGTTGTTGCAGCAGGGCAGGACTGCCGATGCACAGAAAGAGCTGAAACAAATATTATCACAGGATCCGGATAATGACAGCGCCTTATCGCTTTATGGCCAGTGCCTGCTGGAAGAAAAGAAAACAGATGAAGCGATTGCTGTTTTTCAGCAGGCGATTTCCCTGGACCCGGAGCATGGCTATTATTTTTACCTGCTGGGTTTTGCCTATTACAGTAAAGATGATCACACGCAGGCAATCGGACATTTGTCCACCGCGATCCGGCTCGAACCCTACCAGGCAGAATTCTTTGGATTGCTGGCGCATATTTATATCAGTGAACGCAATTATGAAACCGCACTCGAAAAAGCGGATGAGGGACTGGCGGTGGATCCGGAAAATATAACAGCACTCAATGCACGCTCGATTGCTTTGAATAAACTGCGCCGAACGGATGATGCGGTGGAAACCATGCAGACCACTTTATCCATGGATCCGGATAATGCGATTACCCATACAACCGTAGGATGGAACCTGCTGGAGAAAGGAAAATATAAAGAAGCAACGACCCATTTCCGGGAAGCCTTGCGGATTGACCCGGACATGCATTCTGCCAAAAGTGGCTTAAAAGAAGCACTGAAGTCGGTGATACCACCGTACCGCTGGTTATTACAATTCAGTTTCTGGGTACATAATAAGGGAAAGAATTTCCGCTGGGGATTTTTTATTGCGATCTATATCGGGGTAAGGATCGTGGTCAGTGTCACGAAAAATGATCCGGATTTTGAATCGGTGGGAATCATTGTGGCTGCCGCTTATCTTTTATTTATTGGCATCAGTTGGATCATCAGCCCGATGGCCAACGCTTTCCTGCTTTTCCATCGCGACGGGAAATATGCCTTGGAACCTTCAGAGAGATGGAATGCGCTTGCTTTTATGGCCTGTATTGCAGCCGGTATCGGGGTGATGGTACTCGCCGCCACCGTGGCCCGTGAAGGGCAGTCGGATACCTGGTTACTGGCCGGAATGGTCCTGTTATCCCTTTCGGTTCCTGCCGGACATATGGATTATCCGATCAGGCTGTCGGGCAATTCGCTGGGACAGTGGTTGTCGATCGGGATGCTGGTACTGGCCGGACTGATTGTCATCATGAGCCTTGGTGGTATCAACGGGCATGAAATACCACTGGTCATTTACTTCATCGCCTTTGTTTTATATAGTTGGGTAAAATAAATATTCTCATATTTTCAATAAATATTGAAAATATTGTATTTTTGTGTTGTAAAACACAACAGTATGAAAGTGGTCATCGCCGGAGCCGGTTTCGGGGGATTAAAATTAGCCCGTCTGCTCAACAATAAACCCGGATTTGAAGTTATTCTCATCGATCGTTTTAACTATCATCAGTTTCAGCCATTATTCTACCAGGTAGCCACGGCGGGTCTGGATGCCAGTAATATTTCCTTTCCGTTGCGGAAGGTATTTCAGAAAAGTAAAAATGTACGAATCCGGCTGGCTGAACTGAAGGAAGTACGGGCGGTGGAAAATAAAATCGTGACCAGTGAAGAAGAAATCAGCTATGATGTGCTGGTACTGGCCACTGGTGCGGATACCAATTTCTTCGGTAATACTGAACTGGCCGCCCATGCGTTTCCGATGAAGTCCACCGTGGAAGCACTACAGATCCGGCACCGCCTGCTGCAATTATTTGAAAGAGCTCACCTCGAGCACGATGAAACGGCTTTACAGCGTATGATGAATATTGTAGTGGTCGGTGGAGGGCCTACGGGGGTGGAAGTCTCAGGGGCTTTAGCTGAAATGAAACAGTATGTATTGCCCAAGGATTATCCTGAACTGGATTTTTCCCGGATGAATATTTTCCTGCTGGAAGGGGCGGATAAAACCCTGGCGGCCATGAGCGAAAAGTCATCTCTGCGATCGGTGACATACCTTGAAAAACTTGGGGTAAAGCTGATGACCAGGACCCTGGTAACGCATTATGATGGACAGGATGTAGCATTAAATAATGGAGAAAAAATACCTGCAGCTACTGTTATCTGGGCGGCTGGAATTAAAGGTAATATTCCAACTGGCATAGATAAATCGCTAATTACCAAGGGAAACAGGATAATGACCGACCGTTATTGCCGGGTGCAGGGTTTTACCAATATTTATGCGTTGGGTGATCTGGCATATATGGAAACACCAGCGTATCCGAATGGTCATCCCCAGGTGGCACCTGCCGCCATGCAGCAGGCCGGAATGCTTGCTAACAATCTCCGGCTAATCGAAAAGAAATCCAGCCCGGATCGTTTGATTCAGTTTGAATACCGGGATAAAGGATCCATGGCCACTGTGGGACGTAACCTGGCCGTGGTGGATATACCAAAACCCAAACTTTCATTCGGTGGCTTTTTTGCCTGGATGATCTGGATGGGATTGCACCTGATGCTGATCCTGGGCGTGAAGAACCGGTTCTTTGTCTTTATGAACTGGCTGTACAATTATATCACGTATGACCAGAACCTGCGGCTGATCTTCCGTGAGTTTTATAAGGAGGATATAGCGGAGAATAAAATAGTACTCTAGAAAATTAATGTATGAGTAAAGTATTCCTTACGGCTTCCTGGAATCACCTGATCATGGCTAATTATGCTGTGGATCCGCACGTGTTACAATATTATATACCTCCGGACACGGAACTGGATCAGTATGAAGGAACCTGTTATGTCAGCCTGGTGGGATTTCTATTTGATGATGTCCGGTTAAAAGGATGGCGTATTCCGTTTCATACCCGTTTTCCGGAAGTGAATCTCCGTTTTTATGTGCGTTATAAAGAGCAGGGTCAATGGAAACGCGGGGTGGTGTTTATCAGTGAGATTGTGCCGAA
This sequence comes from uncultured Chitinophaga sp., assembly GCA_964650455.1. Lineage (GTDB taxonomy): Bacteria > Bacteroidota > Bacteroidia > Chitinophagales > Chitinophagaceae > JJ008. The sequence continues at coordinate 10,023 of CAZYTV010000092.1, forward strand.
GCCGGCTATCAGTTGGGTGGCGAATGTGTTGTATAAAGAGCATTATTCCACCATGCCGGTGCGGCAACTGTTACGCAGAGAGCCTGGACAACTGACTGTGGGGTATACCTGGATTCAGAAGGGAAATGAAAACCGGCTGCAGGTAACTGCTGGTCCGGAGGCAATGCCGTTATCGGCCAATAGTTTTGAGGAGTTTATTACGGAACATTTCTGGGGTTATTCTGCCGGGCCAGGTGGAAAAACAGTAGAATACCAGGTGGCACATCCACGCTGGAATATTTTCCCGGTACGTCAGCACGAATTGGAATGTGATTTTGGCCGTTTATACGGGGATAGATTTACTTTTTTAAACCAGCAGCAGCCGGTATCTGTTTTCCTCGCCGAAGGCTCACCGGTAAAGATTTTTACAAAGCGAGTGCTTTAAGAATTTTCCGGCCCCTGGATTTAAAGGCGGCGGATTCATAATCCCAACGGTCTTCAATGATCGCTTTCAGTTCGGGACGGATATCCGGGTATTGTATGGACAGATTATACAATACAGTCAGTGAGAATGCCTTTACAGCCGGTTTTTCGGTCATGGATTCAATATACCCAAAGCAGGTATTCATCAGCTCACCGCGAAAGCGCTCAGGAACGTCTGTATCCTGGAATATCCGGACCGTGTTCCGTTTAACCGCGTCAGGAAGCCCCGGCTTGCTGAGATTCCTGATCAGTTTACCATAATGCGCCCTGATCAGTGAAGGGTGGGCCTGTACCGCATAACTGAGTGGCCAGGCGGCCACTTGTACTATGCGGTATTCGTGTGACAGAAATAATTTCAGAAGTTCATTAAATCGTTGCTGGTCGTCTCCAATCCATTTCACAATTTTTGTGCATTGCGCTTTGGAATGTTCTGCCAGCAGGGTGTCACGCAGATTCATGGTTTCGAATCTACGAAAGGTCATTTTCATTTCAAATGATTTTAAAGGTTTAATTATCAAGGCTATAGATTATAATTTGCTTATTATAATATTTCCTATAATTTATATTATGTTAAGTAAAATAATAAATCCTTATCTTTATACTGCCATAACTACCGGGTGCTTTCATCCGGTCGTTTACAGCAGATGTTCATACTGGATAATCCCCTGCTGTAACCGCGCAGCATTTTTGCTGCGCGGATTTCTGCTTTGGCACAAATCATTACTGTACAGAGAGCAGATTCTTTTGCATCGGAGAAAAGAAAATCGGTCGTTTTCGGAGGCAAACATTTCTTGTCATGCTGAGTTCGCCCATTTCTTGTCATGCTGAGCTTGCCCATTTCTTGTCATGCTGAGCTTGCCGAAGCATTGCCGGAAAATGAATCACCAGGACAGTCTTTCCATCTGAAGGAAACAGGTATTTAAAAGTTAATCCAAAAAAAAGCCGCTCATTGATTAGAGCGGCTTTCTGTTAAATCAGGTATATTTTAGTTCTTAATGGAATCATACACATCATTCCATTTCTTCTCTTCGGCTGCATATTTTGCCTGGTCGGCCGGTTTGCCTTTGGCATTAATTTTTTTATTGGCAAAAATATCAGCCAGGTAACTGGCAGCTTTTTTGTACTGCTGTTTGTCACGCACTTCCAGGTGATCTTTGGCAGCCAGGATGGCGGCAGCTTTCTCATACGGTTCACGTGCACCATCCAGGGTTTCAGCATATTCCTTATCCAATGCATCTCTTTTAGCCACATCTTCTTTGGAAGCCATCGTGCCGGGTTTGGTACGGGCTCTCATGTCTTTAGCATGTGCATCCCTTCTCTCCCCGACTTTACTGGCTTTATTGATAAAATGGTCGCCTACATACAGGTAAGGAATTTCATAACCGGGTTTGCCTTTGGCGGATTTGTAAAAAGCATCGATCATTTTCTTTTCCAGTTCGGCAGCATTAGCCGGGGGAACAGCTCCTTCTTCTTTTGGATTCAGGGTATCGTAAATGATCTCGCCCAGTACCTGGTTCGCTTTCTGGTTGTCCGGATCTGTATTCAGCACATCATTAAGCGCTGCGAGTTTTTCGGTAAAATTATCGGTAAGCCCGACTGCAAAATCAATCTTATCGTAGTTGAAATAATCACTCTTGGGAAACAATTCTTTTCCTATGGCTTTGTATTTTTCAAAACCAGCCATATCCTTATTTTCAAAACAATGACTTACGAGGAAACGGTATACACCTTCAAAACCATCTCCGCTTACTTTGGCATCAGCCAGTCTTTTGTAATAAGTCATGGCCGCCTCCATGTCACTGGATTTCTCTGCCGTAATACCAGCCAGGATCAGCACATTGGTATCCAGTACTGAATTCAGCAGTTTACGACTCATCAGGATATCAGAATACACCACCGCTTTTTTCAGTTTAACCAGTGCCGGTGCCCACTTATTGGCACTGTAATCCTGGTAGCCGGATGTGTAATAGTATGAGTACAGGTTAACATGGCTGTTTTGGTACACCAGGTCAGCAGTCAGTCCCAGTTCCGGTTCCATGCTTTTGTACTTGGTATAAGCCGCATCTGCTTCAGCGATCATCAGTTCTGCTTCGGGAGTGTTTTTTTTGCCTTCTGTCATGGCATAACCCGCATATATAGTCGCCTTCAGGAGGTAAGCTTCTGGCTTGGCGATGAACTTGGCATTGGTCCAGTTTTTATCCAATTCTGTTTTCGCTTCTTCATATTTGGATATGACCAGCAGGTTTTTGATCTTATCATAATTCTGTGCACTGGCTGCAAAAGCTGACAGGCTGATCGTTAATAGAAGGATAAACCTTTTCATTTTATTTAATTGAGTTGTTAACTATTTATTCTGTAACACTTTCAGTAGATGGATTTTCGTCCGTACCGGTTGCGTTGGCATCCCCGTTTCCGGATTTTTCCCCTTCTTCAGGGATACCATGGCCGTTTTGGGCCTGGTCATCCAGGTTGGTAATGGCGGCAATCTCATCCCCTTCATCGAGGCGGATCAGTTTTACCCCCTGCGTGGCCCTGCCCTGTGCACTGACACCACTCACCGGCATCCGGATGGTCACCCCGCTTTTACAGGTGATCATGATATCTTCCGTTTCTGAAACGGCCAGTATGCCCACCAACGATCCGGTCTTGTCCGTTACATTGATTGTTTTTACCCCTTTACCACCCCGGTTGGTAAACCGGTATTCATCCACCGCCGTTTTCTTTCCATAACCTTTTTCACTCACCACCAATACCGTTCTGGATGCATCGGTCAGCGGATTTACACAGATCATTCCTACCACTTCATCCTTTTCATCATCCACTTCAATACCAGCCACCCCGATGGCGCCCCGGCCGGTGGGTCTTACTTTTTCTTCAGAGAAACGAATGGCCCTTCCGCTTTTTACAGCCATCATGATCTCGCTGTTGCCATCCGTCATCCTGGCTTCCAGCAATTCATCCCCCTCCACAATCGTAATGGCATTCACACCGGTCTGGCGGGGACGGCTGAAATCAAGCAGTTCTGTTTTCTTGATAATACCCTTTTTAGTACACAGTACAATATTATGGGCTTTGACAAATTCCTCATCTTTCAGATCCTTTACATCCAGGATCGCTCTTACCTTATCATCCGGGGGCAATTGCACCAGGTTCTGTATTGCTCTTCCTTTACCGGTCTTCTCCCCTTCCGGAATCTCATACACATTCAGCCAATAACATCTTCCTTTTTCTGTAAAGAATAACATGGTATGGTGCGTGGAAGCTACAAAAAGGTGTTCGATATAATCTTCATCACGGGTCTTGCCGCCGAGTACTCCCCTGCCGCCACGGCGTTGCGCCCGGTAATCTTCTGCAGGGGTACGTTTGATATAGCCCAGGTGTGAAATAGTGATCACCACATCTTCTTCCTTGATGAGGTCTTTGATCTTCACTTCATCATCGAGGTAAGTGATTTCCGTATTACGGCCATCCCCAAACTTATCTTTTATCTCCAGCAGTTCCGTTTTGATGAGCTCAAAACGCATTCCTTCATTGGATAATAATTCATTGAGATGAGCAATCAGTTTCATCAGCTCATCATATTCTTCCTTGATCTTTTCCCGCTCCATACCGGTCAGGCGCTGCAGACGCAGTTCAAGAATGGCTTTGGCCTGGACCTCATCCAGTCCCCAGCCTGCATTAATCAGGTTGTCTTTGGCGATATCCGGTGTAGGGGAACTGCGGATCAGGGAAATCACTTCATCGAGGTGATCAAGGGCAATCAGGTATGCCCGTAAAATATGGGCTCTTTTCTCTGCTTCTTTTAATTCATATTTTGCCCGGCGTACCACCACTTCATGACGGAAATCCACAAACTCACTGATGAGTTCTTTCAGGTTAAGGGTCTTGGGACGACCTTTGACAATAGCTACATTATTGATCCCGTAGGAAGTCTGCAGGTCTGTATGCTTATACAGTTGATTAATGATCACATTGGCAATGGCATCTCTTTTCAGATCCAGCACCACACGGGTTCCTTCCTTTTCATTGGACTCATTATTCACATGCGCAATGCCATCGATCACTTTTTCATTCACCAGTTCCCCGATCCGGTTGGTGAGTGCATCCCGGTTTACCTGGTAAGGCACCTGGGAAATGACGATCTGTTCCCGCCCGCTGGGTTTGGTATCAACCGTTACTTTACCACGCAACACCACCCGGCCACGGCCAAAATGCATGGCTGATTTCACACCCTCCATACCATAGATGATCCCACCGGTGGGGAAATCGGGCGCTTTGACAAACTGCATGAGTTCTTCGATGGTGATCTCGCGGTTATCAATAAAAGCAATACAACCATCAATCACTTCCGACAGG
>CAZYTV010000093.1:0-14750 GCA_964650455.1 uncultured Chitinophaga sp.
TTAATAAACTGGTGGAGGAAGAGCAGTTGGCATTGACGCATCAGCGGATGGCAGTCGGCAGTCAGTCCTCCTTCGCTGAAGCTACGGAGGACAAGCCCTCCTTCGCAAAAGCTTCAGAGGAAATGGCTACGGGGATCACAGACCCATTGAAATATGAGTTGTGGAAGAACACGAACCTGTTTAAACAAAAGCAGGAAGGGTATTATGCCGTATATGTTAGAGTGCCAAACGGGAATATATCATCGGATACGAGCCGCCGGCTGATTGAGCAACTGGAAGGTGTGATCGCGGATGATGTGCGGGTGACGATTAACCAGGGACTGCAGTTTCGATTTATAAAACCACAAAACCTGCCGTTTGTCTACCAGGTACTGGAAGCCGAAGGGCTTGCCACTCCGGGATTCGGCAGTGTGGCGGATATCACCAGTTGCCCGGGCACAGACACCTGCAACCTGGGAATCAGTAACAGTACCGGCACAGCACTGGCCCTGAGTGAAGTGATTGAAGAAGAGTTTCCTGAATTTTTATTTAATAAGGATATTACCGTACGGATCAGCGGTTGTATGAACAGTTGTGGCCAGCATGGAATGGCTTCCGTGGGTTTCCATGGCAGTTCGCTCAAAGCCAAAGGACAAGTGGTACCGGCCTTACAGGTATTGGTAGGAGGAGCGGTACTCGGCAGCGGGGCAGCCAGGATATCTGATAAAGTCATCAAGGTGCCCAGCAAAAGAGCCCCGGCCGTATTAATCACGATTTTCAATGATTATAAAACGCAGGCGGAAAAAGAAGAAAGTTTTACCGACTACAGTTTCCGTAAAGGCGAAAAATACTATTATGAATTATTAAAACCGCTGGCCAGCCTCGACACGCTGACAGACGATGAGTTCATTGACTGGGGCCAGGAAGCGAAATTTTCCACTGCCATTGGGGTGGGTGAATGTGCGGGCGTCATGATCGACCTGGTGTCCACCCTGATCCTGGAAGCTGAAGAAAAAATTCTGGCAGCCGGAGAATGCCTTGTCAACCAGCAATGGGCCGATAGTATTTATAATGCCTATGCCGCCCAGATACATTCCGCCAAAGCCCTTTTACTGCAACAGGGTATACACTGCAATACACAGATCGGCATCCTCCATGATTTTGATACTCATTTCACTGCAAAAGGATTATATAAAGAAGGAGCTTCTTTCAAACAGGAAGTAATGCGGATGAACGACACCGCTCCTTCATCTGAATTTGCATCCGGCTTTATTCAACAGGCAATTGAATTTATCCGTTTTTCAAAAATCTGGAGAGAAGAAAAAGTAAAGGCAGAAAAATAAACGGTTGTTTGCTATTCCAGTTCATTAAACACCGGCCCATACCCGGTTTCATTGAACCATGCAAATTTTCCATGGAGGGCCAGCACATCCCCGATAATGATAAGGGCGGGAGATGAAAAATTATTATCTGCAAAATCAAGTTTTGCCTTTTGCAATGTCGATAAACTGATTTTTTGTGCAGGGGTGGATGCCTGTTCCACCACTGCAATTTTCTTATCCGGATCAGCCTGGTAGTGGAGTAGTTTCTGCGTGAGTTCATCCAGGTTACGGACAGCCATATAGACCACCACCGTATCAGTACCGGTAGCGAGTGAGCGAAAAGTAGCCTCATCAAAAACCTGGTTGGGATTAAAGGCAATCAACCGTACTCCCTGTGCATAGCCCCTTGCTGTTAACGGTATACCTGCATATGCAGAGGCCCCGGAGGCCGCGGTAATACCCGGAATTATTTCAAACGGTAGCTGTGCTTTGACAAGCGCTTCCAGTTCATCCAGCACATTGCTGAAAAAAGCCACATCTCCCCCTTTGAGCCGGAGCACCCTGTTTCCGTTCCGGGCTTCTTCCAGAATAAAAGCGGTTACTTCTTCTTGTGTATAGGAAAGATCATTATAACCCTGTTTGCCGGCTGTGATAATTTTCACTCCCGGACGTGCATGGCTGCTGATAATGGCGGGATTCACCAGCCTGTCGGTGATGATCACATCTGCTTCCTGTAACCGTTTCTGTAATTTAAGCGTGATCAGCTCCGGATCACCGGGACCAGCTCCGGCCAGGGTAACCAATGTGCTGATTGGAACTGGTGACACGGCTGACGGATGCGTTTGCTTAGCCATTATGATTTTATAAGTACAGCCGCAACGGTACTGTTACTGGTTTCATCCACCAGGATGGCCGAGCCATACTCACTTAACTGATCATACGGATCATAGACGATCGGTGCAGCCGCTTTAATCGTGGCTTTCACCACTTCATTGAGCCGCACCTGTCCTTCCACCGGTTGCTGCTGCAGGGTATTCACATCGATCTTATAATCCACCTGGCGGATCATCACGCGTACCAGCCTGCTGTTATGCTGCAACAGGTATTTATTACCCGTCATCAGGGGCTTATCATCCAGCCAGCAAAGCAGTACTTCCAGTTCATTACTTACTTTGGGCAGGTCAGTTGATTTTACAATGGTATCTCCCCGGCTGATATCAATATCATCGGCCAGTTGCAGTACGGCACTCTGCGGCGCAAATGCTTCCTCCACTTCCTGACCGGCTATCTCCACAGCACTAATGATGGTTTCAATCCCCTGGGGCAATACAGTTACTTTCTCCCCTTTTTTATAAATACCGCTGATGATCTTACCCGCATATCCGCGGTAATCATGCAGTTCTTCTGTCTGGGGCCGGATGACAAACTGCACCTGGAAACGTGCATCCGTGAGGTTAACATCCTCGTCCAGCACCACATCTTCCAGGAATTCGAGCAGGGGTTTACCGGTAAACCAGGGCATCCGGGTGGAAGGATCAACGATATTATCGCCATCCAGCGCACTCATCGGGATATAGGTAATATTCTTCAAACCCAGTTGGGCGGCCACCTCATTATAATCAATGACAATATTGTTATAGATATCCTGTGAAAATTCCACCAGGTCCATTTTGTTTACCGCCACCACCACATGTTTGATACGAAGCAGGGAGGCAATGATGGAGTGACGCCGGGTTTGTTCCACCACACCCTGTCGTGCATCCACCAGTATAATGATCAGGCTGGCATTGGATGCCCCGGTGATCATGTTCCGTGTGTACTGCACGTGACCCGGTGCATCAGCGATAATAAATTTGCGTTTTGGTGTGGTGAAATACCGGTAAGCAACATCGATGGTAATCCCTTGTTCCCGTTCGGCACGCAGTCCATCGGTCAGCAGGGCCAGGTCAACCGATCCATCGGTCCGGTTCTTGGTAGATTTTTCCAACGCTTCAAGCTGATCGATCAGGATATTTTTGCTGTCATACAACAGCCTGCCGATCAGGGTACTTTTCCCGTCGTCCACGCTTCCCGCAGTTATAAATCGTAATAAATCCATGGTAGAAAGTAAAAAGTCAAAAATCAAAAGTCAAAAACGGAACAGTCATAAAGACGGAAGTTGTTTTTGATTTTGCACATTCACTTTAATTAAGTCATTTAAATATTGTTTCATTTTCAGGAAGTCAAAATTAAAAAGTCAAAATTAAAAACCTCTAAGCGGGTTGTGTCTTCCACTTTCAGCAGCTTTTTGACTTTTTACTTTTGAATTTTGACTTTAGAAGTAGCCGTTCTTTTTCCGGTCTTCCATCGCCGCTTCCGTCACTTTATCATCAATCCTGGTCTCCCCTCTTTCACTGATGCGGGTGGCAATGATTTCGTTGATCACTTCTTCCAGGGTATCCGCTTTGGATTCCACGGCGGCCGTACAGGTCATATCCCCCACTGTACGGTACCGGACCCGTTTGATCATCACCACATCCTGCTCATCGGGATGTACAAATTCGCTGATGGCCACGAGCTGACCTTCATGTTCGATCACTTTGCGGTCGTGTGCAAAATAGATCGAAGGCAGGTCGATCTTCTCGTGGCGGATATAATTCCAGATATCGAGTTCGGTCCAGTTACTGATCGGGAAAACCCGTACATTCTCTCCCTTATGGATCTTGCCATTATAGGTATTCCAGAGTTCGGGTCGCTGAAGTTTCGGATTCCACTGACCAAACTCATCGCGAACAGAAAAAATACGTTCTTTCGCCCTGGCTTTTTCTTCATCGCGCCGGGCACCACCGATACAACAGTCAAATCCGAATTCCTCAATCGTATCGAGGAGGGTGTAGGTCTGTAACCAGTTGCGGCTTGGAAATTTGCCTTTGGGTTCAGTCAGACTGCGCTGCCGGATCGTATCTTCCACTTTTCTGACCACCAATGTGGCCCCGATGGAAGCCGCCATGGCATCCCGGAAATCAAGTGCTTCCGGAAAATTATGCCCGGTATCAATATGTACCAGGGGGAAGGGGATTTTACCGGGAGCAAATGCTTTAATAGCCAGGTGCACCAGGGTGATTGAGTCTTTGCCACCACTGAAGAGCAGGGCCGGCTTCTCAAACTGTGCGGCTACCTCCCTGAAAATATGGATACTTTCCGCCTCAAGCTGTTCAAGATAATTCAAATGATATCTGTTATTCATACACTGCAATTCAGTACTTATTATTTTTTTCTTTCCCCGTGCAGGCCGCATTCTTTCTGCGAACTTTCCCACCACCAGCGGCCGGCCCTTGGATGTTCTCCTGCTTCAATAGCCCGGGTACAGGGTGCACAACCGATGCTGATAAAGCCTTTATCATGTAATTTATTGCAGGGAACATGATGCTCTTTAATATATGTCATCATTTGTTCATAGCTCCAGTTGATCAGCGGATTGAATTTGTATAACTGCCTGTTTTCATCCCATTCGATCAGGGGCATATCCACGCGGTTATCGGACTGCTCAGCCCTTAAACCAGTGATCCAGACCTGTGCTCCGGCCAGGGCACGATTCAGGGGTTTTACTTTCCGGAGATAACAACATTCTTTGCGGTTGCCGGTTGATTCATAAAATGCATTGATTCCTTTCTCCTGTACAAATACTTCCACATCGGCGGCTTCCGGAAAATACACCTGCATATTTCTTTTGTAGCGGGCATTGGTCCGGTCGAGCAGTTCATAGGTCTCATTAAACAAACGGCCGGTATCGATCGTGAAGATTTTTACCGGCAGTTCGTTTTTATAAATAATATCAGTAAGCACCTGGTCTTCCTGTCCAAGGGAGGAGGAAAACAGCACCCCCCCGGGAAACCATTTTGTAACAAGCCCGATTGCTTCAGCAACCGAAAGACCTTCAGCTTCCTTTATTTGTTCGTTGGTCAGCATCATATATTCGGCTGCGGTGTATAGCGCAGGTATGGTTTCACCACTTTAACTCCCTTCTGAAATTTTTTCTGTGCATCTTCTGTGGTTACAGAGAGCGCCACGATCACATCTTCTCCCTCTTTCCAGTCGGCTGGTGTGGCCACACTGTACTCAGCGGTTAACTGCAGGGAATCGATCACCCGCAGCACTTCGTAGAAGTTACGTCCGGTAGAAGCGGGATAGGTAATGGTGAGTTTTATTTTTTTATCCGGTCCGATCACAAAGAGAGAACGCACGGTGAATGTTTCTGAAGCTTTGGGATGGATCATGTCATACAGGAAAGCAACCACCCTGTCCGGATCGGCAATGATCGGGAAGTCTACGTTACAATGCTGTGTTTCATTGATATCTTTTAACCATCCCTGGTGTTTGTCCAGGGGGTCCACACTCACGGCCAGCACTTTCACATTCCGCTTACGGAACTCTTCTTGTAATAAAGCGGTTTTGCCCAGTTCAGTCGTACATACCGGTGTATAATCCGCCGGGTGTGAAAACAGGATTCCCCAGCTGTCACCCAGGTATTCATGAAAACTGATTTCACCTGCTGTTGACTGAGCAGTAAAGTCCGGAGCAATATCTCCCAGATGTAATCCCATATCGATTATTTTAAGATGACAAAAGTACGATAAAATGAATAACCTACCAAGTTGATAGACTTAAATCACTGGTACAAACAAGGGTTCGTCCCGTGGATTATACCAGGTCCTTCAGTGTCCTGTTTTCCAGTATGGCCAGTGATGCATCCCGCACTTCGATCATCATGTCATGCAGTCCGCATTTTTTCTCGTCACAGTTTTTGCAACGTTCATAGAAATAGAGACTTACACAGGGCAGCATCGCAATCGGGCCATTTACGAGGCGGACAATAGTAGCCACTTTCACTTTTGCAGGGTCCTTATCCAGGAAATATCCTCCTCCTTTCCCTTTCTTGCTGTCAAGGATTCCGGCTTTTTTCAGTTCCAGCAGTATATTCTCCAGGAATTTGAGTGGAATCTTTTTCTTCTTTGAAATCTCGGAAATCAGTACGGGTCCCTGTTTGTAATGCTGGGTCAGGTACTCCAGTGCTTTAAAAGCGTATTGCGATTTTTTTGACAGCATAGAATCAGATTACAGTATGACCAATTTATAATTTACCGGCGAATTTTTTTTCAGCATCGCCGAAACCCCGCAATATTTTTCCAGCGACAACTCTATTGCTTTTTTTACTTTTTCAGCATTCTCCGGATTGGTCTTCATCCGGTACTCGATTTCCACCCCGGTAAAAACCTTGGGATGATCCTCCGATTGCGTTGCCGTCGTCTCCATGGAAAAATCGGAAAACTCCACCCTCATTTTTTCCAGGATATCCACCACATCAATACCTGAACAACCCGCCAGCCCCGATAATAAGAGGGCTTTCGGACCATGTCCCGTTTTTTTATCACCGTCCACAGCGATGATGTTGCCTTCATGTTCGCTCTGAAACTGATGCTCTTTTTTCCAAATCGTAGTGGTCTTTATCACAATCCGTGTTTTTTATTGGTTGATATATTCTCCAGCGTCCAGATGATCTGCTGCTCAAAATTATTCAATCTTTCCCGGCAATCCGCTTTTTTGCAGATCCGGCAGGAAAAAGGCAGGCAGCCGTCACAATGCACAAAAAGTTCGAGGGATTCCCCGAATTCACGACGGATCAGGGCCGCCAGGCTGTCAATTTCCCGGTGCGCTTCGTGCATATTCAGGTACCAGGGAACGGTCAGGTGACAGTCCAGGTGCAGCACCGAACCATATTTAATCACCCGCAGGTTGTGCAGATCGATCCAGTTAATCTCCCTGCTTTTATTCAGCGCTTCCACCATTTTCCCCAGTAAATCCGAATCTGCTTCATCCATGATCCCGGCAATAGATTTCCGTAGTATCCGGTAACCGGTAACCATAATCAGCACTCCGAAAATGATCGCCACCACACTGTCGATCCAGATCAGTTTTGTAAAATAAAGTAATACCAGTCCTGCAATAATCCCGATCGTGGACAGGGTATCACTTTGTAAATGCCTGCCACTGGCCACCAGGGCGATTGAATTATTTTTAGCCCCCACCCGTAAACAATAGTACCCGATGGCAAAATTGGCAACCGCAGTTGCCGCTACCAGCCAGATGCCGGTATCAATTTTTTGCAGTTGTACCGGGTGTATCAGGTTCTGTACAGCTTTATATAAAATAATCGCACCGGCACTGGCGATCAGGGTACCTTCAATGGCCGCCGATAAAAATTCAGCCTTCCCATGCCCATAAGGATGATCCGTATCCCGGGGCTTTGCAGCCACATAAAGACTGTATAAACCAATAAAGCCGGCGGCCACATTGACAATGCTTTCCAGGGCATCGGTCAGGATCGCCACCGAATGTGTGGAATAATAAGCAATAAACTTAATAACGAGGATGAATACCGATAAAACAGCCACCCATTTTTGTACGCGAAGATTTTGATGTTGCTTGCTGGTGACCATCGTTAGTACCGGTTTTGGCAAATTTACAATTCCGTTTTCGTTGGCTTGTTCCTGAATAATTTACGGACAAAGCGGGAAAACCGGGCATAAAACTCTCTATTCAGTACCTGCGAATCCCGCATCGCCTTATAGGTAAGAAAAATACCCAGTGGAAGCAGTACGAAAGTGGCCAGCCACATTCCGGTGAAAGGATCGAGGCTGCCCTCCTTGGCAAATTTTTCCCCTGTATTACTCGAGAAATAAAATATCATAAAGAATATGATCGCGAAAATAAGCGGGGTACCCAATCCGCCTTTGCGGATGATCGAGCCCAGTGGGGCACCGATCAGGAAGAGGACGAGGCAGGCCAGGGAAAGGGTGATCTTGCGGTGCCATTCCACCTGGTGTTTGCGCAGGTTACGGCCTTTGTCTTTCTGGATCTGGTACAATGATTCTGCATTGATCCGGATTGAGCCTGCGGTACTTTTGGCCATTTCATTGATATTCGAACGGGCAGAATCCGGCAGGAGTTCATTCATGGTTTTCACCTTGCTGTAGCGGGAGCTGTCCGGGGGAAGCCTGTTCCAGGCAGAATCAATCAGGCTGTTAAACTGCAGTACATTGAACATATCCTTTAAAGTCCGCTGCCGGGACATTTCATTGTCTTTCTTCAGTGAATCGATCGCCACATTCAACTGGCGCATACTGAACATCTTCTCATTGTTCTTATTCACACTGTCTGCCGTACGGCTGGAGAAACCCAGTGTGCTCATGTCAAACTGCTTTTTATATTCTTTGAACCCGAGCCGGATATATTCAATACCGGAAGTGGCGTATGCATTGCCTCTTTCCTGGTAACGCCAGCCTTCCCGCAGGTTAAACTCCAGGAAGCGTTTATTTTCTGTCACCCGCATGATCCCGCTTTTAGCAACGATAAAATTATCCTGCAGGGGATTGCCCTGTTCGTAAATGATCACATCCCGGATCACGCTGTCATTTTGTTCCTTCTTACCGATCTTGATCGCAAACCCGCTTATTTTATCATAAAATATCCCTTCCTTTAAATCAAAAGCGGGTTTTGCATAAATAATATCAGCCAGCAGTGTCCGGGATTTGAGATTGGCTACCGGGATCACATAGTTGGAAAACATAAATGCAATACCGCTGATAAAAATACTAATGACAAACAGGGGCCGCATAAAACGCAACAGGGAAATACCAGCCGATTTGATCGCTACCAGTTCAAAACTTTCCCCCAGGTTACCAAAGGTCATCAGAGAAGATAGCAGGATGGCGAGGGGCAGGGCCAGGGGCACCAGTACGGCACTTTGGTAGAGAATAAACTCAAAAATAACGGAAGGTCCCAGTCCTTTTCCCACAAAATCATCGATGTACAGCCAGAAAAACTGGATCACTAATACCAGCAGCGTAATAAAGAACGTTGCGATAAATGGACCGATAAAGGCCTTGATGATGAGTTTATCTAATTTCCTGAACACGTTATCTTTAATAAATGAAGTCAGCAAAAATAAGGCTTTCGGAAGAGGAGCAGGTATTGGTCAGTAACGGGGACTGGATTTTAACAAAGAACAGGGTGCTTCAGCAAATCACTGCATTCCTGGGTGAGATGCAGGCGGAACAGGAAAACTGGCTCAGGCTACGGGCACCGGCCTTACCGGCATCCATTTTAGCCACCACTGCCAAGGTTTCACAAGGCGAAAACTATCTTGGTTTACCTTATCGTGTGCTGGATTATCCACGATGTTTCGGACCGGCAGATATTTTTGCCTTGCGTACGATATTCTGGTGGGGCCATTTTTTCAGCGTTACGTTGCAGGTGGCTGGCTTTTGGAAAAAAGAAACGGAATATGCGCTGAAATCTGCTTTTGAAGAATTGCGGGATGCAGATGGCTATATATGCACAGGTACAGATCCCTGGCAACATCATTTCACGCCTGATTATTACAGATCAGTCCGGGAGCTAAAGAGGAATGAATGGGAAAAAATAATCCTGGAACAGCCTTTTATCAAGCTGGCCACCCGGCATGCGCTGACGGATTGGGAAAATACAGGAGAACGCCTGCTGGCCGATTATGCCCTGCTGGTCAGGGCTACGGGTTATGCAGACTAATTACCCAGGCGGTGAAAGAGTTCCTTCACCTGGTAATCCCAAAGCCTGCTCTGGTCCTTAATTTCCTTCTTTTCCGCATAATCCTTAATGATCAGGATCGTCTGGTTGGTGATTTCTGACTTTTCAATACGGAATTCGAAGTATTCCTCCTTAGGGGCAGTCTGCCAGTGAAAGCGTATAAATTTGTCCTGTTCGCTCTCCAGTAAATCGGCCTTCTCAAAAGCACCATTCCAGCCAAAATAAAAGATATTATCCCGTTCATCCACTTTATCAGCAAACCACTCACCAAGTCCGGCAGGAGTGGATAGGAATTCATATAAGATGGACGGGGAGCAGCGAACCGGGAATTCTAAAGTATATAATTGTTTACTCATTGGTTTCTATCACTTCATCGCGATAGCTGCAATAATAGAAAATAAATCATTGCTGCAAAATATTTTAGCACTTATTTTTCCCCCTATTTGTTTCCACAGCAACCGGGACAAAATAAATTGAGGATGAATTCGTTAATAGGTTGCCAAAATTAATTTGGCGCGTACGGGCAATTGCGTTATATTGCCATTGAAGTTCAATACTTTCTGTACAACCTAGACATTGTGGTGGGTATTTTTAGAGTATAAGACCAAACCAAACTTATTCTTTGACCCTTAAAATACACCATTTAAAACCATACCTATGAGCATGAGACAACTCAAGATCACGAAGTCTATTACTAATCGTGAGTCCCAAAGCCTGGAAAAATACCTGCAGGAAATCGGCAAGGTAGAGCTTATCACCCCTGAAGAAGAAGTTAAGTTAGCGACCCTGATCAAACAGGGAGACCAGCGGGCATTAGACCGGCTGACAAAGGCCAATCTGCGTTTTGTGGTTTCTGTAGCCAAACAATACCAGAACCAGGGTCTTTCTCTACCGGACCTGATCAATGAAGGTAACCTGGGACTGATCAAGGCTGCCCAGCGTTTTGACGAAACCCGCGGTTTCAAATTTATCTCTTATGCTGTTTGGTGGATCCGTCAGAGCATTTTACAGGCCCTGGCAGAACAAGCCAGGATCGTGCGTCTGCCCCTGAATAAAGTGGGACTGACCAACCGGATTCAAAAGGCCTTTTCTCAGCTTGAACAGCAATTTGAGAGAGAACCTTCTGCCGAAGAACTGGCTGAAGTACTTGATATGGATATTGAAGAAGTTTCCTCCACTCTTGGCATCAATGCCCGTCATGTTAGCATGGACTCCCCGCTGTCTGAAGGAGAAGAAAACACACTGATCGATGTATTGGAGAATCCCAATGCGGAGAAAACAGATAACGAACTGGATCATAATGAATCCCTGAAGACCGAAATCGACCGTTCTCTCAAAACCCTGACCGACAGACAAAAAGAAGTCATTTGTTTCTTTTTTGGTATCGGGGTGGACCATCCCATGAGCCTGGAAGATATCGGTGAACGTTTCAACCTGACCCGTGAAAGGGTACGCCAGATCAAGGACAAGGCAATCACCAAGCTCAAAACATCCAATCGTTGTAAACTTTTAAGAACCTATTTAGGCGCATGATATAAACTTTACTTGACCTATCTTTGCAACTCGTTAAAAAGTGAACTTCGGTTCACTTTTTCTGTTTGTCTTCGGCTTGGCTCGCTAAAGACGAAAAGGTAAGAAAACAGGCTCCCACCTTCGCTTCGCTACGGTCGGCAGGCAGGGTGACAACAGTAGCCCTTGTCATGGTGAGTTTATCGAACCATGAGCTTGCCGAAGCAATGCCGAACCACCCTTCGGTACACTCAGGGTGACAACCATTGTCATGGAGAGCCTGTCGAACCATGCATTAGTAATAAAGAATTTAAAGATTATGTTTAATTCATTACAGGAAAAACTGGAAAGTGCCTTTAAGAATTTAAAAGGTCAGGGGAGAATTACTGAGATCAATATCGCCAGTACGTTGAAGGAAATCCGGCGCGCCCTGGTGGATGCGGATGTCAACTTTAAAATCGCCAAGGAATTCACCGACAGGGTAAAGGAAAAGGCGATGGGTGAAAAAGTGATCAATGCGATTTCCCCGGGTCAGTTGATGACCAAGATTGTGAAGGATGAACTGGCGGAACTGATGGGTGGCGAAGAAGCAGTCTTCAATGCCAAGGGCAACCCGGCGGTGATCCTGATCGCGGGTCTGCAGGGTTCGGGTAAAACGACTTTCAGTGGCAAACTGGCCAACTTCCTCAAAACTAAAAAAGGGCTCTCCCCCCTGCTGGTGGCTGCCGATATTTATCGGCCCGCAGCGATGGAACAACTGCGGATACTGGGTGAACAGATCGGGGTGGATGTGCATATTGAACTGGAAAATAAAGATGCTGTTTCAATTGTCACCAATGCGGTGAAAGAGGCACGCAGTAAAAATAAAAATGTAGTCATCATTGATACGGCCGGCCGGCTGGCCGTGGATGAAGTGATGATGAATGAAGTGGCCAATGTAAAGAACGCTGTGAATCCGCAGGAAATCCTCTTTGTGGTGGATAGTATGACGGGGCAGGATGCAGTGAATACCGCCAAGGCGTTTAATGAGCGGTTGGACTTCACCGGTGTGGTATTAACAAAACTGGATGGCGATACCCGGGGTGGTGCGGCCATTTCCATCAAATACACCGTCAACAAACCAATCAAGTTTACCAGCAGCGGCGAAAAAATGGATACGCTGGATGTGTTCTATCCAGAACGGATGGCCCAGCGAATCCTCGGCATGGGTGATATCACTTCATTGGTGGAAAAAGCACAGGCACAGTTTGATGAAGTGGAGGCCAAAAAACTGGAAGCCAAACTCCGCAAGAACAAGTTTGATTTTGCCGATTTCAAAATGCAGCTGGAGCAGATCAAGAAAATGGGCAATATGAAAGACCTCCTCGGCATGATTCCGGGGCTGGGCAGCAAAGTAAAAGATCTCGATATCAATGATGACTCCTTCAAAGGCATCGAAGCCATGATTAATTCCATGACCCCGGCCGAAAGGGCCGATCCCGACCTGATTGATGGTAACCGGAAAAAACGGATCGCCAAAGGTAGTGGCAAGGATATCCTGGAAGTGAACAATTTCATGAAGCAGTTTGAACAGATGCGCGACATGATGAAGAATATGAATAAAATGGGGGCTTTTGGAAAGATGATGCCAGGGAAAACAAGTAAGTAGTCGGGAGTTAGTTGTTAGTAGTCAGATATTCTTGTTTCAATATTGTCAATTTTCTGAATCCGGTTTTTTTTAGAAAGCAGTTTACTGACTGGAAAATTAATCTGATGAGAACAAAAAATACACAGCAAGATTATTGATATTATTATCTGGATTTTAATTATAACTAATTAATAATCAATATTTTATTTTTTAAAATTTGGTTAAGAAAAGCAGATTACATGGTTTTAAATGACACCGCTTAGGAGGGACTACTAACTACGAACTACTAACTACTAACTGTTCTCTCAAACGTTGCATTTTCCGGGCAATTTCCTATCTTCGCTCTCCGGTATCTACCGGAACTAACAATTATTGTTTAACGCTGTTAAATGTCTATTTATGTCAGCAAAAATCCGTCTTCAGAGACACGGGTCAAAAAAGAGACCCTTTTACTTCATTGTTGTAGCCGATTCACGGGCACCCCGCGACGGTAAATTCATCCAGAAATTAGGTACTTACAATCCCCTGACTGTTCCTGCTTCTATTCAGCTGGATCGTCAGAAAGCATTGGAGTGGCTGAACAAAGGTGCTACACCCACCGATACTGTTCGCCGTATCCTCAGCTTTAAAGGGGTGTTGTTCCTGAAACACCTGCTCCGTGGCGTAGGCCTGGGGCTGTTTGATGATGCAACAGCAATGGAGAAATTCACCAAGTGGAGTGCAGAGCATGAAGCACAGGTGAAAAGACGCCAGGAAGAGGCTTATCGCCAGAAAAGATCCAGACGCACTATGCCGGGACGTCGTCCCGAGCGCAGGGCTGAAGGTAGTGGCGGTGGTGAAGGATAATAAAATGTCCGCATCCTGAAAGTTCATGAATCCCGGTCTTTGACCGGGATTTTTTTTGGTAGTCACTAAAACACACGAAAGGCCACGAATAAAATACAGAAAGGCAGGCCACGGATCACACAGATTAAATACAGGCTTTGGGCCACTAAAACACACGAAAAGACACGAATAAAATACAGAAAGGCAGGCCACGGATCACACAGATTCACACAGATTAAATATATCAATGCTTTCAAACCAAACATCTCAAATAACCGAAATAAAATCCGTGTTTATCCGTGCGATCCGTGGCAGCAGGCTGTCGCAGACAGCCATTTGCTCAGCAAATCCCTTCGTGCCCTTTCGTGTAAATTCGTGGCAACTTTATTTTGCCGCAGGCAAAACAATCTCCTGCATTCGCCGGTTAAAAACTTTATTTTCGTGGCTGTTTAATGGCAGAATATTACAATATCGGAAAATTCGTAGCTGTGCATGGCCTGCAGGGTGAACTGCTGTTAAAACACGAACTTGGCAAAAAGACTTCACTTAAAGGCCTCACGGCCCTATTCGTGGAAGATAAGAAAAATGCTTTCCTGCCCTGGTTTATCGAATCCGCTAAAATCAAATCTGAAGCAGAGATCTACATCAAACTGGAAGGGATCAATACCCGGGAAACTGCCATGAAACTGGCGCAGAAACAGGTATGGTTACCCGAAACTGATTTTAAAAAATTTGCAGCCAAATCTGCTCCCGCGAGCTTACTGGGCTATACCATTATTGACAATAATGAACCACTGGGAGAGATCCTGGAACTGATCGAACAGCCACACCAGTTATTATGCCGCCTGGAAATAAAAGGAAAAGAAGTACTGATTCCCCTGCAT
>CAZYTV010000094.1:0-14743 GCA_964650455.1 uncultured Chitinophaga sp.
AGATGATGTTGTCCGGCACCTTTTTCCCCATAGAAGTATTTCCCAAATGGTTGCAGGAGTTTTGCCGGGTGCTGCCCCTGACCCAGTACAATGATGCGGTACGGAAAATTTCTTTTGAGGGGCTCAGTATCCTGGAATGCTGGAAAGAAATCGGGATCCTGGGTATCTGGATGGTCATTATCTATGCCATTGCGACTAAAGTATTGAAATGGGAATGAACCCTTTTGGTCAATAATTGTTGATTTTTTTTATACTGCACCGGCAGAAAAGTATTCGGTATGCGACTCATTAAACTGGCAATAATTAGTTTTCTTGTTTTCTTTATGCTGATCACCGGCATCTCCCTGTTCTTTCCGTCCCATGTCCGGATATCCAAAGCGGTTGATATCAGCGCCCCCAGGGATTCGGTGCTGAATAAGATTAGTCAGCCGGTCAACTGGAAGCACTGGTACCCCGGGGCCGACACGCTTTCGCTCTATGAAGCGGATGGAGTGATCAAAGGAATCCGCATGCCAGGCAACCAGGTACTGATGATTACCGGTTTTAATGACAGCCTGGTTACGGCAGCAAACAGTACCAGTGGTCGTGAACGGGCCAGTATGGGCTGGAACCTGATGCAGACCGGCAACAAAACAGTCACGGTGCAATGGTATATGGATTTCAAACTCCGCTGGTATCCCTGGGAAAAGTTTTCAAGCCTGTTGCTGGAAAAAAGGTATGGCCCGGTGATGGAGCAGGGGCTGGCAAAACTTAAAAAACTCAATTAAAAAAAAACATATGAAACAACTCCTTCTTCTTCTCGCCGCGTTTATCACATTCAGTTGTAATGCGCAGAACGGTTCGCGGAAAAGTCCGCATGATACCGTAAGTTCAAAAAATACAACGGTAACCTATGGCCGTCCTTATAAAAAAGGACGTGTGGTTTTTGGTGAACTGGAAAAATATGGCAAAATATGGAGGGTGGGGGCCGATGAAGCAACCACCATCAGATTTGCCAAAGATGTAAAATTCGGTGGCGCAGATGTAAAAGCAGGTACCTATACTTTGTTTGCCATTCCGGGTGAAACAGAGTGGACCATCATCCTGAATACACAACTGGGGCAATGGGGTGCTTACAGCTATGAAAAGAATAAAGACAAGGATATCGCTTCCGTAAAAGTGGTGCCACAAAAGCTCGATTTAGCTGTTGAACAACTGACCATCCGTTTCATCGAATCAGGTGCACTGGTCATTGAGTGGGATATGACGAGGGTGGTGGTGCCCGTAAACTAAAAAAGATGCTTCAACCGGCACTGGCATGACCGCATAGAGCGGCCAGGCCGGTGCCGGTTTTTTTTAAATCATTCAATATCCCGTGCAACGGCCGTACATTTCCCGTTGTCAGTCAATCTGTATATACACACATGGATGAACGCCAATTGGTAAAAAGCTGCCTCAAAGGCAAACCAGCTGCCCAGAAAGAACTGTATGACCGCTTTGCGGAGCAGATGCTGGGGGTTTGTTATCGCTATACCAAATCGCTATCCGATGCGGAGGATGTGTTGCAGGATGGCTTTGTAAAAGTGTACCGCCACCTGCATACCTATAAATTTGAAGGACAACTGGGTGCCTGGATCCGGCGGATCATGGTGACCACCGCCCTTAATTTTCTGAAAAAACACAGCCGCTACCGCACCGATCTTTCTTTTGATACCAACGATGCTCTTCATCCGGTGGTGGATAATGATGCAGAGGTAAAAATGACCGCACGTGAACTGGCCGAACTGATCCGGCAGTTGCCGACCGGTTACCAGACCATTTTCAACCTGCATGCAGTGGAAGGGTTCACCCATGTGGAGATTGGATCCATGCTGGGCATTTCAGATGGTACGTCCCGTTCGCAGTATGCCCGGGCCAGAAGCCTGCTCATCAGTTGGGTTGAAAAAAATTCACTCATTAAAAATGACCATTATGCGGGATAATGAATTTGACAGAGGGGTACAGGAGAAAATGGGGGAGTTCCGCCTTCCGCCATCCGCCCCGGTGTGGGTGGAAGTGGAGCGGCGGATCCGGGAACGAAAAAGAAGAAGAATTCTTTTTTTCTGGTTTTGTATGGCCGGATTACTCCTCGCCGGCCTGGGGGGCTGGTGGATAATGAATGAGAATGGTACAACCACGGAGTCCACCGATACACGCACCCTTTCTGTATTGAAAAAAGCGAATCAGCCGGATCAGGTGGATCAAAAAAAGAAAAGTACCGGACCGGCACCAATCAGTAAAGACGTTAAGCCCGGAGCTATTGACGCAACAGTTCCCGAAACGAGAAATGAATTCCCTGTTTCATCAATCAGTAACCCGGTAAAGGATAAACCGGTTGTTCAGGTAAAAACTAAGGCCCTCCATGAAAAGATTCAGCAAAAGGACAAAGTCATACTACCGGGTACTAAAAGTGAATTAAACCTTTCTAAAGGAATGGGGAAAAAAGGAAAAATCCCGGTTAAGAAATCAGCCCCTGTTGTGCCTGTAATAAGGCCGGCAACGGCACCGGTAACTGCAATGGCAGCAGGTAAGGCAGATGCAGCAACAACTCCGTTGCCGGTACCCGAAATGGGGAATAACAGGCCTGTAACACCAATACAGAACGCGGATGTGGCCGTTATTCAATCAACTCCTGCAGATACAATGAAAGCGGTGGTGGTGCAGCAACAGATTACAGAACCTGAAGCATATAAAAAGAAACCTGCCGTACCTGAAAAATGGCAGACTGGTATTCAACTGGGCGTTGGCGGTACCAGGCTCACCAGCGGCATTAGTATCGGGAGTACGAAGAGTTTAGATATGATACAATCCGGTGGCGGACTGAATAATAATCCCGGGGCTGGTGGTACCTTTAACCAGAGTTATGCGGATTCTGTTCCGCTCAAAGGACCTGCATTCCAGGCAGGGGTATTTGCTAAAAAACAGGCAGGTAAAAATATTGCTTTTTCAATCGGGCTGAACCTGGCTTATTTTTCCGGGAAACAACGGGTTGGCAGTTTTGTGGATAGTTTACGGAACAGCAGCAATTACTTTAATGCAGTCACTATTAGCAGTGGCTTTTACAGAACCGGGGGAACAGCCCGTTTTACAAACCGGTATTATTATGTACAACTGCCCATACTTTTGCTCTGGCAGTTGAATAAAGGATTGAAAATGCCTGTCCTTTACTTTGAAAACGGCCTGGTACCCTCTATGATGGCAGGCAGCCGTGCCCTGGTTTATGACCCGGGTGGCCGGATTTTCTTCAGGGATAAAAAGGTCTACAATTCATTCAGCCTGCTTGGACAGACCGGGCTTACTGCTGATTTGTTCAGTAATAAAAGAAATCGGTTGTCTGTCGGCCTTTATTATAACTACCAGTTCTCCCGCCTCCAGAAAATCAGTCCGCCTGACTTTAATCACCTGAGCAGTTTTGGAATTCAGCTTCGCTGGACCAAAAAAAAATAGAGGGTGCAACGGTATTCAATCAATTATTGTCAACTCTTCAAATTGCCTTTTATGAAATTCAGCATTGCCTTTTTGTTTGTTTTATTTGCGATGGTTTTTCAATCCTGTCTGAAAGACAAGATCCTTTATACCTATACCATAGCTATCCCGGTGTATAAAGAAAAAAACGAAGTGTATGCCAATATTAAATCCAATGCACCACAGGCGGTGCAGCATCCGGGTAAGATCTATCTGTATGGTAACTATATTTTCCTGAGTGAGGTGGATAAAGGAGTGCATATAATTGATAACAGCAATCCGGCTATCCCGGTAAAGAAGGCATTTATCAATATCCCGGGTAACCTGGATATAGCCGTAAAAGGAAATACACTTTATGCGGATTTGTACACGGATATGGTAGTAGTGGATATTACCGATCCGCTTGCCGCGCGATTTGTAAAATTCATACCTGATGTTTTTCCTTACCGTTATTACGGGTATAGTTTTATTGCCGACAGTAACCGGGTGATCGTTGACTGGATCCGCAAAGACACTACGGTTGATCAGAGTGTTTACCTGAACTGGAATAAAGCGGATGTCATGCTATACTCCACTTCGGGTGGTGGCATGACAAATTCCGGTGCTGCCAGTAATCCCACAGGTATCGCCGGTTCCATGGCCAGGATAGCCGTGGTGGATAATTATATGTACTGTCTCAATTCAAGTTTTTTGCGCAGTTATGAACTGAGTACTCCCGCCAATCCGCAACAAACGGCTGTTACCAATATGACCTGGAATATTGAAACCATCTATCCGTTCCGGAATAAATTATTTATTGGTTCTGCAACCGGTATGTTTATCTATGATATCACCAATCCGGCTGTACCAGTCCGGGAAGGCCAGTTTACACATGCAAGGGCCTGTGATCCGGTAATCACTGATGGTAATTATGCCTATGTTACCCTGCGGGATGGAACGACTTGCACAGGAACCGCCAACCAGATGGATGTGGTGGATGTAACCACGATGAGTTCGCCCTTCCTTTTGAAGACGTATGCCATGACGAATCCTCATGGACTGGCCAAAGCGGGAAATTATCTCTATATCTGTGATGGAAAAGACGGCCTCAAGATATACGACGCTTCCACACCTGGCAATATGACCCTGAAAAAACACCTGACCGGAATGAATACCTACGATGCCATCGCATGGAATGATAACCTGTTGCTGGTGGCCGATGACGGTCTTTACCAGTATAATATCAGTGATCCTGTAAGCCCGTTATTAAGAAGTAAAATTTCTGTTAACCGTTAACCTTTTTTATGAAAAATACCTGGTTGTTGTTCCTGTTACTTACGGTAACAGTTGAATTGCCGGCACAACATAAAATACGCTTTTCCACACAGAATATGGTGGGGCTGCTCGTCGGGGGATCGGATAATGCGCCGCAGATTCAAACAATCAATGGGCTGGCCTACCGGAACTGGTTTACAGGGGTGGGTACGGGGATCGACTGGTACTATCAGCGCAGTATTCCCCTGTTCTTATCCGCCAACCGTTTTTTTAATACGCATCCGCACCGGCCGGTCTTCCTGGCATCAGGGGCCGGCGTTAATTTCCCCTGGGGTAAACCGGACCTGTATTATACCAATGGCTGGGGCTATGATACCCGTTTTGAACCTGGATTTTTCTGGACTGCTGGCCTGGGCTATAAATTTGCTGTAGGCAAACAGAATGATAACCTGCTTATACAACTGGGCTATAATAATAAAAGTCATACCCAGAAAACAACCACCGTCTATCCCTGTTTTATGCCTCCCTGCCCGGAGAGTACCGAGACCTACAAGTATAAGTTTAATGCCTTGTCGCTGAAATTTGGCTGGGGTTTCTAATCGGTGCGCAGAAATTTCAGGTTGCGCTGAATCCCGGACCACTTGGTTCTTTTTAAAGGAGAATCACGAAACCATTTTTTAAACTGTTCTTCACTCATGGATTCCCATTCCCGGGTGGACAGGTGGAGTATTTCCGGCAGAGGGCTAAAACCGGCTTCCTGGTTGGGTGAAGAAAAACGGTTCCAGGGACATACGTCCTGGCAGGTATCACAGCCAAAGGCCCAGTTGTCAAATCTGCCCTTCCATTCAGCAGGGATGAGTGCATCTTTCAGTTCAATAGTAAAGTAGGAGATACATTGACTGCCGTTCACCACTTTATCCGGTAATATAGCACCCGTCGGGCAGGCCTCTATACAACGCGTACAACTTCCGCAATAATCTTTAGCAAGAGGATCATCATAAGCCAGGTCAAGATCACAGATCAGTGTAGCGATAAAGAAAAAGGAACCACTTTGTTTATTGATCAGGTTGCCGTTTTTCCCGATCCAGCCCAGTCCACTTCGCTGTGCCCAGCTTCTTTCCAGTACAGGGGCAGAGTCTACAAAACCACGGCCATGAATGGTTCCGGCTTTTTGCTGGATCGTGTCCAGTAATTCATGCAGTTTTTCCCGGATTACGGTGTGGTAATCCTTTCCCCAGGCATATTTTGATATCCCTGGACCTGCCTCAGCGGGTTGTTCAGCCGGGAAATAATTCATAAGCAGGGTAATCACTGATCTGGCCCCAGGAACCAGTTTGCCCGGATCAACCCGCAGATCGAAATGGTTTTCCATATAGTGCATATTCCCCTGCATGCCCTGGCGAAGCCATTTTTCCAGGCGGCGGGCATCTTCATCCAACTTTTCTGCCCGGGCGATCCCGCAATAGGAAAAACCCAGCCGGCGGGCTGTATCTTTTACCAGGTCTGTATGTAAAGTAATAGTATTCAGAATCTTTTTTCAGGCTGTTTTAAATTAGTTGGCGACCTGATTTTTGTTTAGCCCGGGTTTATATATTTTTCAGTAAAATTGGCCTTTATTCGGCTAATTTAACCACAAAACCATCACTATGAGTTCAAAAGGGTTCTTTCTATGCCTGGCCATCTGGTCAGCATCCCTACCCGTTTCAGCCCAGGACAAGCCCCCCGTAAAATTTGGAAATGTTTCTGCGAAAGACTTTGCCACGACCATCTACCCGATCGACAGCAATGCCCATGCGGTGGTGATTGCGGATATTGGCTACAGTACCGTGGAAGGAAATAATAAAAACAGTGTTTCCATTTTATTCAAGCGTTTCAAAAGGGTGCACATTCTGAACAAGAATGCTTTTGATGAAGCAAATGTCTCCCTCTACCTGCAAACGAATGGGGATGTGGAGGAGGAACTGGATCGTCTGAAAGCCATTACGTATAACCTGGAGAATGGGAAAGTAGTGGAAACAAAACTGGATACAAAGAGTGGCGTTTTCAAGGAAAAACTGAACCGGCAATCGGTGGTGAAAAAATTCACTTTCCCCAATGTAAAAGAAGGATCAATCCTTGAATTTGAGTATACCATCAAGTCTGACTTCTTCTGGCACTTGGATCCCTGGGCATTCCAGGGTGAATATCCCGTTTTGTGGAGTGAATATAACCTGGAACTTCCCGAATTCCTGGGATATACTTTTCTGAGCCGGGGGTATAAGAAATATGATATTGCGGACAAGAAAACCCGGTCCACTTTTTATGTGATCACGGACGGAAGAGGTACAGGCGCATCTGAAAGAAGCCAGTTTACAGCCAATGTAACAGACCACAGGTGGGTAATTAAAAATGTTCCGGCCCTGAAAGAAGAGAACTTTACCTCTGCTTTAGGGAATCACATCACGAAAATCGAATTCCAGCTTGCCGAATTGCGTCCGCCTTATGCGTATAAGAACTTTATTCAGTCCTGGTCCAAAGTAACGACTGACCTTCTCCGGTCAGAGTCATTCGGGGAAAAACTGGCCCGGGATAATGGCTGGCTGGATGAATATACCCGGCCACTCATGGCCGGTGCAAAAACCAATCTTGAAAAGGCCAGGAAGATCTATTATTACGTACGGGACAATTTTACCTGTACCGACTATAGTGATTTTTATGCGGAGCAGACCCTGAAAAATATTGTGAAATCAAAAAAAGGCACGGTGTCGGAGATCAACTTATTACTGACGGCTATGCTGAAACATGAAAAAATTGAAGCCGACCCGGTGATGCTGAGCACCCGGTCCCATGGAATTACCTATGAACTATACCCATTGTTATCCCAGTATAATTATGTAGTGGTGAAGGCCGAAATTGATCAAGTGCCTTTTTATATGGATGCGTCTGAGCCAAGACTTGGATTTGGTCATTTACCGGTTCGCTGTTACAACGGGCATGCCCGGGTCGTGAATTTACAGGCACAGCCTGTTTACTTTTCTCCCGATACGCTAATGGAAAGAAGTAATACCAGTGTTTTTATGATTAATGATGAAAAGGGCAATATAGTCGGCAGCCTGAACAAAGTACCCGGTTATTATGAATCCTTCAGCCTGAGGGAGCGTATCAATGAGAAGGGACCGGAATCCTATATGACAGAAGTCAAAAAATCATTCGCCCAGGAAGTAGCTGTTGCCAAATTTAAACTGGATTCGCTGGAAAAACCGGAAGAACTGGTTGGGGTTTCTTTTGATTTCGATCTCCTGGATGAGAAGCAGGATATAATTTATTTTAACCCCCTGCTGGCCGGCGAGGGGTATAAAGAAAATCCGTTTAAATCAGCCGAACGGCTTTACCCGGTGGAAATGCCATTCGGGTTTGACCGGGCTTATACCCTGCAGATGGAAGTACCCGAGGGCTATGTGGTGGATGAATTGCCCAAATCAATGGTGGTGAAAATGAATGAGGCGGAAGAGGGTATGTTTGAATACCGGATATCCCAGTCTGGTTCCAGTATTTCATTCCGTTGCCGGGTGCAGTTGAAACGGGCCAATTATGATCCGGAAGAATACGAAATGCTGCGGGAGTTTTTTAATCTGATTGTTACCAAGCAGTCTGAACAAATTGTTTTTAAAAAGAAAAAATAGAGGATGAGAAAACTGATCAGCATCATTATCATTATCTGCAGCTGGCTTATCAGCAGCCCGGTTCATGCCGCTGATGGGGAGTATGCCGTGAACAAAATACCCGCCGCTTTGCTGAAAAATGCCAATGCGGTCATCAGGCTCAGGGAAGAATATACCGAGTTGCAAAAGGAAGATAAATTGTTTACCCGTGAACATTATGTGATTACCATTTTGAATGAAGACGGGGCCCGTTTTTCCGGAATGTATGAGTTCTATGATAAGTTCAATGAAATCAAATCCATTGAAGGCGCCCTTTACGACGCCATGGGGGTTAAGATAAAAACACTGAAGAATAAAGACATAGAAGACGGCAGCGGTTCGTCGGGGAATAACCTGGCAGATGATAACCGGTATAAACGGCATAATTTCTATCACCGGGTCTATCCCTATACAATCGAATACACGATCGAATCCGTTAAGAAAGAAACCATGTTTTTCAATCCCTGGGTACCGGTGCGGACTGAACTGATTTCAGTGCAGAAAAGCACATTCACCGTCAGTGTACCTGCCGGATACCAGCTACGCTTTAAGCCCTTTAACTATAACCGGGAGGCCGATATTAAAGATGCGGGTGGACGAAAAATATATAACTGGAACCTGGAAAACTATGAAGCGGTGATGCGGGAGTTTGCAGCACCATCGTGGAAAAAAATCACGCCGGTAATATTTTTTGCACCATCCGAATTTGTGATTGAAGACTACAGAGGTACCATGACCGACTGGAAAGAACTGGGCAAATTTCAGTTATCCCTGAATAAGGGTCGTGATCAGTTGCCGGATGTGTTGAAAGCTAAAGTGGCTGAACTGACGCGGGGTGTTTCCAAAACGGAAGAAAAGATCGTGAAACTCTACCAGTATCTTCAGTCAAATACGCGGTATGTAAGTATTCAACTGGGCATTGGAGGCTGGCGTCCGCTGGAAGCTTCTTTTGTTGCCGGTAAACTGTATGGGGATTGTAAAGCACTCTCCAATTATATGTATGCATTATTAAAAGAAGCGGGCATCCGGTCACATTATACACTGATCAAAGCGGGGGAAGGGGAGGATGATCTGGAACTGGATTTTCCGTTCCGTCAATTCAATCATGCGATACTTTGTGTGCCGCTGGAAAAGGATTCAATGTGGCTGGAATGTACCAGTCAGACCGTAGCACCCGGGTACATGGGAGGCTTTACCGGCAACCGGCATGCGCTGCTTATTACGGAAGAGGGGGGTAAAGTGGTAGCCACACCCAGTTACCGGCTGAATGACAATACTCAGATCCGGCGGATAAAAGCACAGTTAGCGGATGATGCCCGGCTGTCAGTCAAAGCCAGAACAGTTTACAATTGTTTACAACAGGACGATCTCCAGATGCTGATTAATTCCCTTTCAAAAGATAAAGTAAAGGAGGAGTTGCATGAGAAGCTGGATTTTGCCACGTATGAAATTGACCGGTTTAGTTATAAGGAGAATAAATCAAAACGGCCTTCCGTCGAAGAAGAACTGGATATCACGGTTAGTAACTATGCGACAATTACAGGTAAGCGTTTGTTTATTGTGCCGAATATCATGACGCGTCATGGCCGGCGGCTTACACCAAATGAAAACCGGAAATATGATGTGGAACTGGATGTGGAATACCGGGATACAGACAGCGTGGAGATCAGTATTCCCGCAGGTTATACCGCCGAATCGGTACCACCCGATGTTATACTGGATACAAAATTTGGCCGCTACCGGAGTTCGGTAAAGATTGAGGGGAACCGGATTCTCTATTTCCGCACTATGGAACATTTTTCAGGGACGTTTCCCGCAAAGGAATTTGCAGATCTGGTGAAGTTTTATGATGCCATGTATAAAGCAGACCGGGCCAGGCTGGTATTGGTAAAAAGTGAGACGACCCCGAAAAGTTTTTAAACCTATATTCTTTATCTAATAATAGTTCCATGAAAATTCTTTTCTTAACCCTGTTTTGTGCAGGTGTATTGACCCTGGCTGCCCAGGAAGACCCGGACAGTCGGTTTACCCCGGTTACCGTTGCTGATCTTTCCGTAAAATCATATCCGATCGATACCAGCGCACCTGCAGTGGTGCTGGCAGAATATGGCATTACCCGGATAGCCGGAACCAATGACGGCGGATTTGCCATTGAGTGTAAAATCAGGCGCAGGATACATGTGCTGAAAAACAAGGCCTTCGATAAAGGAACGATATCCGTTGATGTATATACGGATGGGGAAAGCCAGGAAAAAATCAGTAACCTGAAAGCGACCACTTATCTGTCCGACGGAGGCAAAGTGACAGAACTGAAATTGAATACAAAATCCGATGTATATACCGACAAAATCAGCAGGAACCTGGTACGTAAGAAATTTACACTTCCCGGATTGAAAGTAGGTGCTATCATTGAATATGAGTATACGCTGACCTCTGAGTTTCTGTTTAACCTCCAGCCCTGGTATTTCCAGGGCGATATACCCTGTTTATGGTCGGAGTATAGGGCTGCCCTTCCGCAGTTCCTGAATTATATGATGCTTCAGCAGGGTACCATTCCGTTTTCGGTAGAAGAAAATGAAGAAAAACTGGGGGCTTACCAGGTATCTTTTATGAAAGAGGTCTATGCCGGGAAAACAGTTAGTGAACGGGTGGAAATAACCTGTATCATCGCATACAACCGCTGGGTGATCAAAAATGTTCCGGCTTTTAATGAAGAAGCGTATACCAGTTCTGCGGAAAACTATGTAAGTAAAATTCAGTTTCAGCTCGCTGGTTTTCAGAAACCACTGATGGAAAAAAGTATCCTGGCTTCATGGCCGGAGTATACCGCTTCCATGCTGAAAAGTCTTGATTTTATTAATGAAATGGAAAATACAGGGGAATGGTGGCCGGCGGATATGAAACAGGTACTGAAAGGTGCCACCACAGAAACGGATATTGCGCGGGCTATTTATGCATATATAGGCAGGCAGTTTTCCAGTAGCGGTGATAACCTTGCGGGAAAAAGAGCGGCGCTGAAAAAAGTAGTCGCCTCCAAAGCCGGTAATAATGTTGAACTGAACCTGTTGTTGATTGCCATGCTTCGTTATTCAGGTTTAAAAGCAGATCCGGTTATGCTGAGCACACGTGAGCACGGGTTTTCCACGGAAACCTATCCGGTCATCGGGCAATTGAATTACCTGGTATGCCGGGTTCGAGCTGATGAGGATGACTGGTTTCTTGATGCCAGCCATCCTTTCCTGGGCTTTGGTAAACTCATACCCGCCTGTTATAACGGGCAGGCCCGGGTATTGAACAGTGAAGCGACCCTGATACATCTCACCGCTGATCAGTTGACAGAGGCTGACCAGGTTAATGTTAATCTTATCATCAGGAATGACCAGGGGCCCCGCTGGTTGGGTCAGGTGGACCACCGGTATGGTTATTATGCCTCCGGGGAACTCCGGGAACGGATCAGTAAGGAAGGGCTGGACGGCCTTAAAAAGGAACTGGCTGGCAATGAAGTGGAGAACGGGGAAATTGACAGTCTCGTGGCTGTACCACTTGAAAAAACTGATGAACAACTGACCCTGAAATACAGGATAGGGAATAAGGTGAGTAATGAAGGGGTGATCTACCTGAACCCGGTCCTGGTTCCGCATCTGAAACAAAACCCGTTTAAATCGGCGGATAGAAAATACCCGGTGGAACTGCCCTATAAGATCAGCCAGCGGTACATCATTAATATCGATGTGCCGGAAGGGTACAGTATTGACGAATTGCCGGCACCTTTAATGATACAATCCGGTGGTAAGAACGAGGCGGTGTTTGAGTATAACAGTTCGGTCACCGGAGGGAAGATCACCATCAGCTATAGCCTGGAAATAGCAAAGACGGTATTTAAACCGGAGGAATATAATACACTGCGTATTTTTTTTACTAAAATGGTGGCGAAGCTGGACGAACAGTTGGTGATTAAAAAGAAATAATACAGCGGCAATTATTGATTTTCCTCCAGGTGCAGCCGGTGGTAAAGCCGGTGTAGTGCCGGAGATAAAATTATGCCAACGTTGGTGATGAAGACTACCCCGCTGAATAATGCATAGGCAGAAGAAAAGATTTTTCCGCTGACCGTATGCATGTCAATCACCGGTCCCATCCCACTCAGGATCATGGCCGCATTATGGGTGGCATCGATCCAGCTGGCTCCACCCCAGTAGTGATAACCGGCAATACCGATCATCAGGCAGATACCCATAATCAATAATGCAGCGAATATATTTTTTAATACCCGTTGGTAATAGGTGGCTTTGGATGCCAGTGGCTGTTTGCGGTGCTCGTACATCGTTTTAGTTGCAGGTGGATTTCATTTGTTCATCAATCACAGATTTCAATTGCAGGTAAGCATCGGCTTTTTCCTCACCCAGCAGGTTTTTACAGAAAATAAGGTAGCTGTATCCCCGGCAATAGTCTACCATGGGCCAGGTGCCGAATAATCCCGGGCTGGCTACTGCAGTTGCGGTTCCATTCATTTCTTCCACTGCCCAGGCCCCGGATGCATAATTAAAACCCTGTGTAGATTTGGGGGCATATTTGATGATCGAAGGACTGGTCCGGATCTTCATCATTTCAGTGACTGCATTTTCACTTAGAATCTGTACTCCATTAGACCGGCCTTTATTCAGCAGCATCACCAGGAATTTCATGTAATCATCTGCGGTGGATTGTGCGCCGCCGGAAGGATTTACCGGTCCGCCTCCGAGATTGGTGAATGTCGTTTTACGCATTCCCAGCGGGATCAGCAATTTGGTCCGGATCAGGACATCAAATTTTCGTTTCGTCATTACTTCCAGTGCACGTCCCGCCATATTCAGTCCAATGCTTCCGTACCAGAAATCAGTGCCGGTATTGGCGCGGATATCCCGGGCGGCAAAAGCATTGATTTCTTCTTCCAAAGTATTAAATTTTTTCCGTTGGATCATTTTTTTCAATAATCCGCCTTCATCTTCAATCCCGGTCATATGACTGAGGCAATCCCGGAATGTGATATAGCTTTTAAAGTATTTATTCAGTTCGGGGATAAACTTCGATATTTTATCATCCAGGCTGATCTTGCCCTCGTCCACAAACTGCATGACCAGGGCTGCAGTCAGCCATTTACTGCAACTGGCAACCGGAGCCTGTGTTTTTGAATTGAACGTCCCTCTTTCTTTTTTGTAAATCAGGGTATCCCCTTTCCAGAGCATCACCACAAAGTCGTTTCCCAGGATTTTCTGTTTCGCTTCCAGTTGCGCATCCAGATCACCCCAGTTGTATTGGGCGTGGACTGGCTGCAAGAATAACAGAAAAAGGGCTACAGGTATGACTTTCATGCAGAAAGACCGGAGATTGTATGACATTGTTACTGTATTTGAGGCCTTGGATTAGTATTTGACTACCAGGGTTAAAGATATTTGATTTTCCTGTTTCCCGATTCTTTTGGCATGAACCTCATGTAATTTTAACATGCAAATGTCAGGTCCGGCCTTAGTAATAAACCCTAAAAACTATTTAAACCTTCTAAACTTTTTAATATGAATCTTAGCAACTTTACTATAAAAGCTGCTGAAGCCTTTCAACTGGCCCAGCAAACTGCCTTCAATGCGCAGAGTCCGAATATTGAAACGGAACATATCCTGAAAGCGTTGCTGGATCAGCCGGATTCGCCGGTTGAGTACCTGCTCAAGAAAAACAATGTGACCATTAACCTGCTGGAGACAAAACTGGATGAGCTGATCAGTAAATTGCCGAAGGCTTCCGGAGAAGCGGCCCAACAAATCAGCCGTGATGCCAATAATGTGGTGCTTCGTGCAGGGGCAGTACTGAAAACATTCGGCGATGAATTTGTAACACCTGAACATCTCCTGCTGTCCATTGTTCAAGGAAATGATGCCCCTGCCAAATTGCTGAAGAACTCAGGACTGACCGAGGGTGGGCTGATAGCTGCTATCAAAGAATTAAGAAAAGGGGAGAAAGTAACATCCCAGACCCAGTCACAGGAATTCAATGCCCTTAATAAATATGCCAAGAACCTGAACGAAATGGCCCGGCAGGGTAAACTGGATCCGGTGATCGGACGTGACGAGGAAATCCGTTCCGTGATCAGGATTCTCTCGCGCAAAACGAAGAACAATCCGGTGCTCATCGGCGAGCCGGGCGTGGGCAAAACCGCCATTGTCGAAGGCCTGGCCCAGCGTATTCTACGGGGCGATGTGCCGGAGGGGCTCAAAGAGCGAACCCTGTTCGCGCTGGACATCACCGCGCTGATGGCAGGAGCGAAGTACCGGGGCGATTTCGAAGAGCGGCTC
>CAZYTV010000095.1:0-10600 GCA_964650455.1 uncultured Chitinophaga sp.
TATCTGTTCAAAATCTTTCTTCTCCAGGGGTTTATTAAGGGTTACATGGTATACTTTCTTCACCTCATTGCTGGGGTGAGTGAGTTTCTGTGCCAGTTCTCCATCATTGGTCAGAATTAAAACACCGGAGGTATTCCGGTCCAGTCTTCCTACCGGGTACACCCTTTCTGTTGTCGCCCTGGCAATAATATCCAGTACGGTTTTCCGGCCCTGCGGATCATCGGTGGTGGTGATAAAGTCTTTCGGTTTATTGAGCAGGATATAGACAAGGTTTTTAGCCAGGAATATCTTTTTGCCATTCACCCGTACTTCATCTTTTGTGGATACTTTAAAACCAGGTTCAGACACAGTCTCTCCATTCACTTTTACCAGTCCCTGCTTTACCATCTCGGCGGCATCCCGGCGGGCGGCAACACCGGAGTGGGCAATGTATTTATTGAGGGGCATCAGCTCATCGGTTTCTTTCCGCTGATGGGATACGGGAGCCGCTGCTTGTCCTTTCTTAACTATTTGCTGGTTCGCATTAGGGGTTAAGCGTGACCGGGCCTCTGCTTTCTTCTGGTCGAAGAAGGCTTCCCTTTCCTTTTTATCTTTCCTTTTTTCCTGTTTGAATTGTTCTTTTATCGCGGCGTTGCTTTTCTTCTTCGCGAATTTTCCGAAGTTATTTCCGGGCTTCTTCATGGTGAGTAGTTTGCTGTTTTACAACAGTAGTGAGCCGCGAAGGTACGGAACTTCAGCCGGTTAGCCGAATATTGCCTGCGGCAAAAGGGTGGTGGCCACGAAATGACACCAATAAACACGAAAGGATTTGCTGCGCAAATGGCTGTCTACGACAGCCAGGGAGCCACGGATAACACAGATCAGCACGGATTGAATTGCCTGAAGCAAAGGGGTGGCCACGAAATGACACAAATGGTCACGAATAAATACAGAAAGGCAGGCCGAAGCTAGTCGGGAGTTAGTATTCAACAGCCCATACTAAGGTATTTTGCTTTAAAAATTTGTGCCTTCCAATTTAATGAAAAGTAATCCGTGTTAATCCGTGTGATCCGTGGCCTGTATTTTTTCGTGCATTTTCGTGTCATTTCGTGGCCACCCCTTTGCCGCAGGCAAAAAAAAGCCCCGAACCGGGGCTTTGCATTTTATCATTGAATCATCAAAGGGTTTCTTTTTCAACAGGAGGGGGCGGAGGTGTTTTCAATCCTTTGGGGCCTTTGGGACCTTTTCCAGGGCCATTGCCTTCACCACGTCCGGGTCCTTGTCTTTTTCCTTCCTTCATTTTCTTCAACTGCTCTTCTGTCAGTATGGACTTCATGTTCTCTTTCTGCATTTTACCCAGTTCACGCATTTGTTCACGCTTCTGCTCTTCAGTAAGGGCTTTGTTTTCGCGGATCACTTTCATTTTATCACCCATTTCTTTCCGGCTTTTTTCCAGTTTGGCAGATTGTTCGTCTGTAAGTCCGAGATGAGTTTTCATTTTCTCAGCCCGCTGCTTCATCATCTCCTGGTGTTTGACCTGCCCGTCTTTTTTGATTTTTTCCAGTTTGGCCTTTTGTTCAGGGGTGAACACGCTTTCCATCTTTGCCTTATGTTCTTTTACCAGGCTTTCTCTTTTCGCCTTCCATTCTTTAACGGTGATGTTCTCATTCTTTTTGTGCGCTTCCATTTTTTTACGGAAAGCATCCTTCTCGGTTTTGAACTGTTCCTTCTGAGCATCAGTCAGGTTCAGTTCTTTCATGGCCATACGATGATCGGGGCCGCCTTTTTGCTTGTGATGCATCATGTGCGGATGGTCACTTTTTCTTTCGGGGATTTCCTGGGCATTGGCGTTGAAGGCAAATGCTATTGCCAGTACGGGGAGCATTAATTTTTTCATGTTTTACTTTTTCTTTGAGACGGCGGCCTGAATAGAGAACCTTCGCCGGTCAAGGTTAATTAATGTGAATGAGGTAGAGACTGTAAGAAAGGGGGATGGTTTAACCGGGCTAAGAAAAATTTCGTATTTCTTTTTTCAGCAGGTATTTATCAATATAAGACAGATGGGTATATGATGGCTGAAATGTTGACAGGTTGAAAAGTTAACGGGGCTCTTCTAAGAAAACATCCTTGTCAACTTATCAACCTGTTAACTTGTAAACCTATTTAATCTCCTTATTCGCCAGTTGCCCACAAGCGGCATCAATGTCCTTCCCGCGGCTCTTGCGCAGACGGACGTTTACCCGGTGCTTCTCCAGGTACTGCGTAAATGCCTGCACTTTGGCTTCATCCGGCTTTTCGTATTTGGCAAATTCGATGGGATTGTATTCAATGATATTGATCAGGTCAGCCGGTACCTGGCGGTAAATTTTGATCAGTTCATCCGCATCTTTTAAAGAGTCATTGAAGTCTTTAAAAAGAATATACTCGAAAGTGATTTCGTTGCCGGTTTGTTTGTAGAAATAATTCAGGGCATCAACGAGGGTCTTGATATTGTTGGTATCGTTGATCGGCATGATTTCATGCCGCTTCTGGTCGTTGGCGGCATGGAGGGAGAGGGCCAGTTTGAATTTCACTTTATCATCTCCCAGTTGACGGATGCCTTTGGCTACGCCGGCTGTGGAAACGGTAATCCGGCGGGGACTCATCGCCAGTCCGTCGGGGGAAGTAATCCGCTCAATGGATCTGATGACGTTTTTATAATTGAGCAGGGGTTCGCCCATACCCATGAAAACGATATTGCTCAGTTTTTTGCCATGCACTTTTTCGCATTGCTGGTTGATGAGGACCACTTCATCATATATCTCATCAAATTCCAGGTTGCGTTTACGTTCCATATAACCGGTGGCACAGAATTTACAATTGAGGGAGCAACCGATCTGTGAGGAAACACAGGCCGTATAACGGGCCGTGGTGGGGATCAGCACCCCTTCCACCAGGTGACCATCCCAGGTTTTGAACCTCGATTTGATCGTACCATCGGCTGAAAACTGGGTGGTATCCACCGTCAGTGAAGGCAGGGTAAACTGTTCGCCCAGCAACTGGCGCAGATCTTTACTCAGGTTGGTCATATCGGCAAAACTCATGGCATGTTTCTGCCAAAGCCATTCATAAACCTGTTTGGCCCTGAATTTTTTTTCTCCCAGTTCTGCAAAAAATGTTTCGATTTCCCCGAGGGAGAGATGCCGTATGTTTTTCAGTGTCTTTTTCATCCGGGGCAAAGATAACCATGCGGCCCGGATTAAATGAATTCCCGGATATTTGCTTCAAATCACCAAGTGCATGAATCCTGTTTATGTAATTGATACCGTCCGGACACCAGTAGGCCGCTATGGGGGTATACTCAGCAGTATCCGCCCTGATGACCTGCTGGCTTATATCATCAGGGCCCTGCTGCGGCGAAATGAAACCGTGGATCCGGCCGTTATTGAGGACGTGATTGCCGGGGCCGCCAACCAGGCGGGGGAAGATAACCGCAATGTGGCGAGAATGGCCGAATTGCTGGCGGGTTTGCCGGTCACCGTGGGGGGCAGTACCGTGAACCGGCTCTGTGCTTCCGGGCTGCAGGCAATTATGGATGGGGCAAGACAAATCGCCTGCGGGGATGCGGAACTGGTAATAGCCGCCGGGGTGGAAAGTATGAGCCGGGCTCCCTTTGTAACCCCGAAAGCGACAGAAGCTTTTGGCCGTACGGCTGAATTATTTGATACGACCATGGGCTGGCGTTTTGTCAATAAAACCCTGGCATCCCTCTATCATCCGTTTACCATGGGCGAGACCGCTGAAAATGTAGCCAGACAATGGGCCATCAGCCGGGAAGAGCAGGATTTGTTCGCCCTGGGTTCCCAGCAGAAATATGCGGCTGCCAAAGCCGCCGATAAATGGGCCGATGAAATCACCCCGGTGGAACTGACCCAAAAAGGGCTGATCAGCTGGGTGGTGAATGATGAACATCCCCGGGAAACCTCCCTGGAGAAACTGGCCTCCCTGAAACCGGCATTTATTAAAGAGGGAACAGTTACCGCCGGTAATTCATCCGGGATCAATGATGGTTCGGCAGCCATGTTACTGGCCAGCGAAGCAGCCGTTAAAAAGTTTGGATTACAACCCATGGCCCGGATCAGGTCCATGGCCATTGCTGGTGTGGACCCGGCCATGATGGGGATCGGACCGGTTCCGGCCACCCAAAAAGCACTGCAAAGAGCCGGTTTGTCAATGGGAGATATCGACCTGGTGGAACTGAATGAAGCGTTTGCTTCCCAGTCACTGGCCTGTATGCGGGAACTGGCCCTGGACCCTGAAAACGTAAATGTAAACGGCGGGGCGATTGCCATCGGCCATCCACTGGGATGCAGCGGGGTGCGGATATCCACTACCTTATTACATGAAATGTGGCGGCGGGATCTGCGTTACGGACTGGCCACGATGTGTGTGGGGGTGGGACAGGGAGCCACGGTTATTTATGAGAAAATCTGAAAATTAACAACCAACGTAACCTTTGGAATTGTTTTTCGTTTAATTTGATAAAAAAACACGTGTATGAAAAAAATCCTTCTCTCATTTGCATTAGTACTGGCCTTTACTGCCGCCGAGGCACAAACCGATACCTTATTTCAGCAATACACCGGTAAATATATTTTTCCGGATGGCAGCCCGG
Source organism: uncultured Chitinophaga sp. (assembly GCA_964650455.1). Classification (GTDB taxonomy): domain Bacteria; phylum Bacteroidota; class Bacteroidia; order Chitinophagales; family Chitinophagaceae; genus JJ008. The sequence continues at coordinate 4,634 of CAZYTV010000095.1, forward strand.
TAAAGGAAATCGGGGTGATCGTGGAGGAAGGGATGCTGACCGCCACTTCCGCGATGGGTAACTCAGAATTGCGTAAAACAGAAAACAAAGATGTATTTGAAGTAGTGGCTTATGCCGGTACTGCCACATTTAAAAGAAATGCAGATGGAAAGGTAAACGGCTTGCAGATACAGGTGCAGGACGTGAATATGGAAGGAACGAAGACGGAAGAATCGAAAGAATATTATCTACGGAAGAAGGAACGGGAAATTTATTAATTCAAAATTCAAAAGTAAAAAGTAAAAAATCCTGAAGCGGGACGATACTTTTTATTTTAATAACGGTCAGGAAAACGCAGGCAGTTTTGCCAAAAAATAAATTCGTGTGCCTTTGTACGGTTCCGTGACCAAAAATTAACGCCCGCCTTGCCGTCTGGCGAGGCGGGCGTTATCATATCTGGTTATATCAGGCCTTCTGTTTTTAACCCTTTGATTTTACCGCGGCCTTTGTTTTTGTCACCGGCTTTTTAGCAGGTGCTGGTTCCTTTGTAACAGGTGCATCTTTGGGGGCTTCAGTCACCTCTTCATCCTGTACAATGACCGGTGTTGTGAATGATTCACTTCTTGCCTGCGCCTTTTCCTGTGAGATACGATTGACTATATCAAATATCTGTTCCAAAACATTTTTTTCCTGGTTACTGAAACGGAATTCCATCTGGCTGTTCAGGCTGCCATTGGCATACTCACCGCCTGTCATGATGATCTGGTCAAAATTAGAGAATATCTCCATGGCTTGTTTATCCTTGTTTTTACCGGGTTTACCTGCTTTGCTAAAAACCATTTGCATAATTTCCCGGAAGTTGAGATTCATCCACATGGAGCCATTCTGCCTGGCGGGTAACCACGCCGGCAATGCAGCTGTCCCCGGGTTATTAAGATAGGCATCGGCCATTTCGGCTGACATGGAAATCACACATAAACTGTCATTGAACCGGATAACGGGCCTGAACATGCTCATTATCTTTTCACCTTTTTCTGTATTTGCCAGTGAGTCCAGTTTTCTGTCGGCCATTTCTTTAAGCTTTGCCACAGCCATTTTATCTGCCACCGGCATTACAAAAAAGACCCCCATGTTTTTCAGGATGTTTTTCTTTTCTCCTTCAGCATCCTCCTCTTTTGAAGGAAGCTCCATGATGGAGAACAGCCCTTTGCTTTTAAAGGCTTTTTGTAAAAGGCTGACATCCATTTTCAGGAAATTTTTCAGGCTGTCCAACAGTTCAGTCATTCCGTTTTTCTGGTTCAGCTCCTTTGTCATTTCTTTATTCGCAGCGGTCATGATGAGCATCAGGATTTTACCTTCAGGCAGCCGGCTGACCAACCCTGTAGGAAGTTCTTCCTGCGGGTATTTCTGGTAGATGGCACCCATTTCCGGATGAATAAAATTGCGGATCGTACCAGCAATTTTTCCTTTTTCAAAATTGATGATACTGGTACTTTCACTGCCGGTTGCGGCCTGCATACGGGATAAAAATTGGGTCATAAACGGGGGCAGTTGTTTGATCCCTTTCGGATTTGTTGGCGGTTCGCCGCTATTCCAGATTTTTATATCCCCGCTTTCCAACATCAGGCTGTTAAAGACGGGACTGGTAAAACCGGGACCTGTGGTTTTTGGGGTGAGTGTGGCAAAACAAAGTTCACGTAAACCCTTTTGAAGACGTTCGGTTACTTCATTCATCCGCACTTCCATATCCCGGGTATCTGTGGTATCGGCAAATACCGCGTTTAATTCTTTTTTTCCGTTACCCATCCCCGTGATCACAAATACTTCATCATTCCAGGCAATGGCGGGACCAAAGGATTTGGGGAGGATGAGCCGGTTATTGCCAAACACCTGTATGTTGTCTTCATCTCCTTTGTTCATTTTTCTCATCAGTGCGGCAAATTTGCTTTGATCCGCAAGTCGTCCATATAAAACGGTGGCCTTGTTGTCTTCACCGGATGAACCGGTACTTAAAATAAAATTGGTTGCAAAATCGATACCGCTACCGGAAGGATTAGTGAGTAAGGAGCTGATATCGCCATTGTCCTTCTTCAGCATGTCTTTGTACAGGCTGCTCTGACGGAATGTTTCGCCGGGTACCTTTGCGGCAATCTTCAGCGGGTTAAAACTCATAACCATCCGGCTGCCTGGCTGGATGTAATTGTACAACGGATTGGTCTGTGCAAAAGCTGCAGTACCGGTTATCAAAACCAGGGCAGCGAGGATAAGGGGTTTGAATGTCATGTTCAGAATTTGTAAGTCAATAAATCAGTATAGGAAAGGGTTTGTTGCTGACCCGTGGCCAGTTCTTTTATATTGCAGGTGGCGGAGGCTAATTCTTTTTCCCCGAGAATCACAACAAAGGGAATATTTTTCTTTTCCGCATATTTAAATTGTTTGTCAAATTTGGTTTGCTCATGAAAGAGTTCGCCGCGTATTCCTTTTTGCCTTAGTTGCTGCAACAGTTCAAAGGCTTTTTTGCTTTCGGCTTCTCCAAGGTTGAAGAATAATACCTGGCTGCCCACATGCACATTGGCCGGGAAAAGCTGCAACTCCTCGAGTACATCATAAATACGGTCCACCCCGAATGAAATACCCACGCCTGGGATATTGGGTACACCAAATAAGCCGGTAAGATCATCATAACGTCCGCCGCCACCGATACTGCCCATATTAATTTCAGCAGGGGCTTTGGCTTCGAAGATGATACCGGTATAGTAATTTAAGCCTCTTGCTAAAGTTGGATCTATTTTGAGTGACGAGTTATGAGTGGTGAGCTGTGAGCTCAGATAACTCAGTTCGGAAATTCCTTTTTCACCATCAGCGGAATGGCCAATCAGAACAGACAGCGCTGACAGAATCTCTTCATTCGTTCCGGATATGTTCAGGTATTTTTCGATGATACTGATCTGGTCTGTTGTTAAACCGCGTTGCGATAATTCTTCTTTTACTTTATCAATCCCGATCTTGTCGAGTTTATCGATGGCTACGGTGATATCAGTCATTTTATGCGCACCACCGCAGATATCTGCCAGGGCGGCCAGTATTTTGCGGCTGTTGATCCGGAGTTCGTAACCGGTTAAACCAAGTTTCGTAAATACTTCATGATAGATGGAAGCCAGTTCCACTTCATTTAATAAGGACTGGCTGCCTACCACATCCGCATCACACTGGTAAAATTCACGGTAACGGCCTTTCTGTGGCCGGTCTGCCCGCCATACCGGTTGTACCTGGTAACGTTTAAAAGGGAAAACCAGTTGAGGGTGATTCATGGCCACAAAGCGGGCAAAGGGAATGGTGAGATCATATTTTAATGCCCGTTCCGTAATGCCTTTGTTATTTTTACCCTGCAGCACTTTTTCAAAATCATCCCGGATCTGTGCTTCCTTTTCAGGGTTATCGAGTCCGTTATTGAGGATTTTGAAAATCAGTTTATCTCCCTCTTCCCCATATTTTCCCATCAGGGTATCCAGGTTTTCCATCGCCGGTGTTTCCAGCGGCTGAAATCCATAAAGTTCAAAAACAGATTTGATGGTATTCAGAATATAGGTCCGCTTTCGCACCACATCCGGTCCGAAATCACGTGTTCCCTGGGGTATACTTACTTTAGCCATATTTTAAAAAGTCAAATGGTCCTCTATTGAAAATTGAGCAATGAGCATTGATTATTGAATATTTCTTTCCTTGGTTCCGTACTTACGTACGATCTCCTCACACACTTCTTCAATCATCCTGTACACTTCATGATAGCCCGGTTCGGGTCCGTACCAGGGATCGGGTACATCCTTGTTTTTACCAGGATGCAGTTCATTCATCAGCAGGTCAGCTTTGGACGGATCAAAGGTTTTCCGGGCGATATATTGTATTTCCTCCATCACATCCCCCGCCAGGGCATAGATCCTGTCGTATACCTGGAAATCCTCCGGCCGGAATCGTCTTGAACGCTGTGTACTGATATCAATACCGTTGAGCCGGGCTACTTTCTGAGACAATGGATGCGGGGCTTCACCGGTATGATATCCATTGGTGCCTGCACTTTCCACACTCCAGTTCAATCCCGCTTTAAATGCCTTGTCCTGCAGGATTCCTTCTGCCAGCGGACTGCGGCAGATATTCCCGAGACAGACCATCAGAATCTTCATGCTGCAAATATAAACAGCCGGGAGGAGCTATAGACGAATTACAGGCGAATAAAGATTCATGGAACGGTTTGTTAAGGTTTTCCTGCCGGCTGTCATCCGTTGTGGATTTTATACATAACTGCATCTTACTGTCAAATACAGCAGTATGACAAACAAACCCATTCACCACAGCAGCTTCGATGATATCGTTTTCGAACACCGGAATAAAAGTTATGGGGCTTATGCATTGCGCCATGGCTATAATAACCGGTTGCTCACTGCACTTGGAGCCGGTATGTCCGTGATCCTGCTGGGCATTTTTATTTTCATGAACCGGGATAACAACCCAAACCTGGTTCCTCCGGCTGATCATGAAGGGGGCATGCTGGTCCGTACCATCGAGTTACCAAAGGAAAAACCATTGGAACCGGAAAAGCCCAAAGAAGCCCGTCCGCAAAAGCCGGCACCGAAAATCGCTACTGTGAAATATATCAGTGCCATAAAAATAGAAAAGGAAGTAAAGCAGGAGATGGCGGCGATGGAGGACCTTGATGGGAAAGCCATTGCTGATAAAGACCAGGAGGGTAAAAAAGCAGATGGAACCGTTTTGCCGGATCCCGGGCCAACGGTAAGCAGCAACGGCACAGGGACTGCAGGGCCTGTACAACCTGATTTTACTGCCCATGAAAAAGGACCTGAATTTCCCGGTGGGGCAGAAGCATTGAAAAAATTCCTGGCCCGAAACCTGGCGTCACCCGATAACCTGGAAAGGGGTGAGCTTAAAACTGTTCGCGTCAGGTTCCGGGTGGATAAGGATGGAGCGGTCAATAGTTTGGAAATTCTGACCAGCGCCGGTGATGATTTTGATGATGAGGTAGTTAGGGTTTGCCGCAGGATGCCCAAATGGATTCCGGCTCTGCAAAATGGGGTAAATGTGCCGGTTAACTATATATTACCGGTAACTTTTATAGGTTCAGAGTAACAAAATTTATCTAATTTGCTCCACCCTGGAGGAGGGTGATTCTCTATTGACAGAAAGGAGATCAGTGGGGATTATTTAAAGAGCCATTCATGTTAGAAGAATACGAAAAAAGAAAACGAAAACAGGTATCCGGGATGAAGTCCCTGATGGATTACGGAATGGGGGTGCTGATTCTTTTTCTGGGCTTGTTTTTTATTTTCCGGATGGAACTGGGGCCCAGGCTCCAGATCAATGTAACATTGGGGAAACCGGATTCCCTTGAAAAAATATTTGGTGGTCTTTCCATTTTATATGGATTATGGAGGATTTACAGGGGGTATAAGAAAAATTATTTCAGATGACTGGTTTTGGAAAGATGAACAGAGCAGCCGTTGCGGGATGCATGTTGTTGGTAATCGGGGGAATTGTTTCCTGCAAATCCTATGAAGAACAGGACAGGGTTTTACCGGACACCAGCGACCGGGGCACCATCCATGTCAGCGCGGATGAAAGTTTCAAGCCGGTCATAGATGAACAGGTACAGGTGTATGAATCCAACCATCCGGGTACACATATTATGGTGGATTATAAACCTGAAGCGGAATGTCTGAAAGACCTGCTCACCGACAGTGTGCGGATGGTAATCGTTACCAGGCGGGCATCAGCGGATGAAAAAGAAGTGGTGTCTGATTCATTGAAAGTTCAGGCAAGAAGTATGGTCGTGGCTCGTGACGGGGTTACGGTGATCCTTCCCCCTGACTCGCCGGATACACTTTTGAATATGAATGACATCCGGCAGATCCTCACAGGAAGATTTAAGAAAACTTTAATTCCTGTTTTTGACCGGGTAAAACCAACCAGTACGGT
>CAZYTV010000095.1:10610-14689 GCA_964650455.1 uncultured Chitinophaga sp.
TATTGAGGGGTGATTCACTGACCCCGGCGGCCATGGCAGCCAGGACCAGTGAGGGGGTGATTGAGTATGTTTCGAAAAATCCCGGAGTGGTTGGTTTTATTGGAGTGAGCTGGATCGGGAACCGGGAGGATACGAGTTATTTGAGTTTTTCGAAAAAAGTAAAAGTCGCATATCTGCAGGCAACAGATATTCCAGATTCTTACGTAAAAGCCTACCAGGCGAATATTTACCTGAAAAGGTACCCGATGGTACGGGATTTGGTTTATATCCTGAAAGAGAACCACCGGGGTTTGGGAACTGGATTTGCGAATTTTATGAGCGGTGAGATCGGCCAGTTGATTTTTAAAAGAGCGTACCTGGCCCCCAGTTTTAAACACCTGTCAATACGACCGGTGAAATTGAATGAGTAAACAAATGAGTTATATTTACAATTCTTAAAGTGAACAGTAAAATGAAGAAAACCACAATCTAAATGCTGACGCTTGCAATGTTATTCACTGCAGGCCTTGGTGCCCAGACCCTGCAGGAGGGGAAGAATAACCTCTTTGCAGAAAGGTACAATAGTGCGATTACGACGTTTAACAAAATGATTGCTTCGAATCCGAATAATATTGAGGCGATTTACTGGCTGGGTCAGTCATATCTGCAAAGTGAGGAGATCATGTCTTCCCGTATTGCAAAAACCCGCCAGTTATATGAAAAAGCGTTGCAAACCAGTAATGGCGCACCGTTGATAACGGTAGGATTGGGGCATGTGGATTTGCTGGAAAACAAGGCGAATGATGCCCGCCAGAAGTTCGAGATGGCCCTGACCATGACGCGGACCAAAAAGGGTGAGAATATTGATATCCTCAATGCGGTGGCCCTAGCGAATACCGATGCTAAAGCCGGTGATTATGAATATGTAATCCCCAAGCTGAAAGAGGCGATTGATAACAAAAATGAAAAAAATCCTGAAGCCTGTGTATGGTTGGGGAATGCCCTGCGTAAAGCCCGGCCTGGTGAAGGGGGCGGCGAGGCTTTCCGCTATTACAAAAAAGCCCTGGAAATTAACCCGAATTTTGCCCTGGCCAACCTCCGCCTGGCAAAGCTGTTCGAATCTCAGAAGAACTGGGAACTGGTATTCCAGTACCTGACTGATGCCACCAAAAATGATGACAAGTTCACAGCGGCTTATTATGAACTGTTTTACTACTACTTTGTACGCCTGGACTATACCAGTGCTGAAGTCCAGTTAAAAAAATATATCGATTCCAAAATGCCCGAGAAAGACATCCAGGACGAATACCTGTATGCGATGTTATGCTGGGCTAATAAGGATTACAAATGCGCCACTTCAAGAGCGGAAGCCGTAGTGGCTGCCCTGGGAGAAAATACCAAGCCTAAAGTTTACAGGCTGCTGGCAGATGCTCATTTTACCAATAATGAATTTGCAGATGCCAAAATGTACAGTGACCAGTTTTTTAATAAGAAAAATCCTGATGACCTGCTCCTCTACGATTACCAGTTGAGAGCGGATATCCTGGATAAAACGGGTGGTACAACTGAAGAAGTATTTAGTACTTATATACAGGGAGCACAACTGGACACCACCGCTTCTCTGAAAGTGGATTTTTTAAGAAAAGGAGCCGAAAAATTCAAGACCAAGGGAGATAGTTCCAGCCGTGAAAGTGAAGGTGAACTCCGTCTCGCGTTGATGAGAATTAAAGAATTACCCAGTCAGCGTGATTATTTTGATGCCGGATTCGCATTTTACCAGGCTAAAAACTACCACAGGGCCGACAGTGTTTTTGATATATATGTGGTCAAATTCCCGGAAGAATCATATGGTTATATGATGGAATATAATATTCACAGGGCTATTGACAGTACCATGGAGAAAGGGGATGCCGTTCCCTGGGCTGAAAAATACCTGCAGATTCTGGAAAAAGATACCGTGAAGAACAAAACCAGTATCCTGGGGGTAGCGGGTTACCTGGCTCAGTACCATGCGAATATTGCCAAAAACAAAGAAAAGGCAATCGAGTACCTGCAGCGGATGCTCAACCTTGATCCTACCAATGAGGCTATCCAGAAAAACCTGGAGATTATGAAAAAATCCCAGACACCGGGAACCCGCCCGTCTGGAAACCAGCCTGCCCGCGGAACCCCGGTTGCAAAACCCACGGCCAAAAAAACCACCCCGGCAGCAAAAAAAAACGTCACTAATGTTGTAAAACGATAAACTCGGTTTTCTTCTTTTAAAAAAGTCCCCCCGCATTTTGCGGGGGGCTTTTCTTTTTTATCAGGTACCGGCCTGATTTTTAATTCAGGTAAATTCAGACAGCCACCTTATTTTTGCGGCGGAGTAAAAATTTATATGATTTACCTGCTTCAAACCGGTCCAACTAATGCAAATGCAGTGAGTTATCTGCCGGTAGCCCTTCAAATAGCTTTTGCCGTGGGATTGGTAGCCTTCCTCATGGCCGTGACCCACTGGCTGGGTCCCAAAAGAAAAACATCGGATAAACTGCAGAATTTTACCAGCGGCATTGAAACACACGGCGATGCCCGTCAACCGATGGCCATCAAGTATTTCCTGACAGCTATCCTGTTTGTGTTATTCGATGTCGAAGTGATCTTTTTTTATCCTTATGCGGTCAATTTTAAGGAACTGGGATGGGCCGGCTTCTGGGCAGTAGCCATGTTTGTCGGATTCTTCCTGTTTGGGTTCATATATATTATTAAGAAAGGCGCTTTGAAATGGGAAGACTAAAAAAGTAAAAATCAAAAATCAAAACGGGAGAACTTTCCCTAATCCGCAACTGTTTCTATTTTGACTTTTGACTTTTTATTTTTGTCCGAAACTTCGGACTTTAAAAATTTTAATTATGGCTCGTCCGGTATCATACAATCTCATTAACAAACCGCTGGAAGCGGATATCAGCATTGCCCAAATGCCCGACGGTCACCAGGGCGAGGGCTTTTTTGCCACTTCAATGAACAATGTGATTGGACTGGCCCGCAAAAATTCGATCTGGCCACTTCCCTTCGCCACTTCCTGTTGCGGAATCGAATTTATGGCCACCATGGGTTCTCATTACGACCTGGGCCGTTTTGGTGCAGAAAGGGTGGGTTTCTCCCCCCGGCAGTGTGATTTGCTGATGGTGATGGGAACTATTGCCAAAAAAATGGGTCCCGTGGTGAAACAGGTTTACCTGCAAATGGCCGAACCCCGTTGGGTAATTGCCGTTGGAGCCTGTGCCAGCAGCGGCGGTATTTTCGATACCTATAGTGTGCTGCAGGGTATCGACCAGGTGGTACCAGTGGATGTATATGTACCCGGTTGTCCGCCCCGTCCTGAAGCGATTATTGATGGTGTGTTAAAGATCCAGGACCTGATCGGCAAGGAAAGTTTAAGAAGAAGAAACGGAGAACAGTATAAGGCGTTGCTGGAGAGTTACGGTATACAATAATAAATCACAAGAAACAAGATACAAGAACCAAAAAAGGAACAAGAAGCAAGATACAAGAACCAAAAAAGGAACAAATAACAAAACCTCCTTAAAAGGATTGGAATTTTATCTAAATATATGTTACTGACCAATGAAATAATCAAACAACGGCTGACGGAGAAATTCGGGGAGCAGGTATTTGCTTTCGAAGAGTCTTACGGCATGCTGAGTTTTGAAGCACCCAAAGAGCAAAATCTCAAAGTGCTGAATTTTCTCTACGATGATGAGCAACTGAAATTCAGGTTTATGACGGATCTGACCGGGGTGCATTATCCTGGTCAAGCCGGCCGCGAACTGGCCGTGGTGTATCACCTGCACAATATGGTGGATAATGTACGTATCCGTTTTAAAGTATTTACCGATATCAATCAACCGGATGTATATACGGCGACAGGTTTATTCTCTGCCGCCAACTGGATGGAAAGGGAGACCTATGATTTCCTGGGAGTGAATTTTGTCGGGCATCCGAATATGAAACGGATCCTGAATGTGGATGAAATGGATTATTTCCCTCTGAGGAAGGAATTCCCGCTGGAAGACCAGACGAGGATTGATAAGGATGATGAAATGTTTGGAAGAGGATAA
>CAZYTV010000096.1:0-14502 GCA_964650455.1 uncultured Chitinophaga sp.
GACTGGGCACAGTCTCTGGGTACGGTATTCTCCATCATGCTGATCGCCCCGAGCTGGGGAGGTATGCTGAATGGTCTGTTTACGCTTCGTGGCGCCTGGGATAAAGTACGTGAAGATCCTGTTCTGAAATTTATGGTGGTGGCGATTACCTGTTATGGTATGAGCACCCTCGAGGGACCGCTGCTGAGTCTGAAAAATATCAATGCCATTTCTCACTTCACTGACTGGACTATTGCCCACGTACATATTGGTGGTCTTGGCTGGAACGGTTTCATGGCTTTTGCGATTTTATATTATATGATCCCAAAAATGTGGGGCACCAAACTGTATTCAAACAAACTGGCCACGAATCACTTCTGGCTGGGCACCATTGGTATCATTCTCTATGCAGTGCCGTTGTACTGGGCCGGTTTTGAACAGGCTTCTATGTGGAAACAGTTTACCCCGGAAGGACAACTGAAGTTCCAGTTCCTGGAAACGGTAACGAATATCGTTCCGATGTATATCGCACGTTCTGTAGGTGGTCTGCTCTACCTGACCGGTGCTCTGATGATGGTGTACAATCTGTACAAAACAGTGGCCACCGGTAAGTTTATTCCGGATGAAGCTGCAGAAGCACCAGCACTGGTAAAAGAAAAACCGCATAAAGAATACTGGCACCGTGTACTGGAACGCAAACCCGTTACCATGCTGGTATTAAGCCTGATCCTTGTTGCTATCGGCGGACTGGTGCAAATGATCCCGACTTTCCTGGTGAAAGAGAACATTCCCACCATTGCCAGTGTGAAACCTTATACACCCCTTGAATTACAGGGACGCGATATTTATATCCGTGAAGGCTGTTATACCTGTCACTCACAAATGGTACGTCCTTTCCGGGATGAAGTAGCCCGTTATGGAGAATATTCCAAGGCTGGTGAATTCGTTTATGATCATCCGTTCCAATGGGGTAGTAAGCGTACAGGACCGGACCTGGCCCGTATTGGTGGAAAATATCCGGACAGCTGGCACTACAATCACATGTATGATCCCCGTTCTATGTCACCCGGATCACTGATGCCACAATATGTATGGTTGCTGGATAATGCACTGGACACTTCTTCTACTCCGGCGAAGATCAGGGCGATGCAAACTCTGGGTGTGCCTTATCCCGACGGTTATGACCAGGTGGCCAACCGCGACCTGATGCGCCAGGCCGATTCGATTGCGGCTAACCTGAAAAAAGACAAGATCGAAACAGCGCCGAATGCAGAGATCGTAGCCATGATTGCCTACCTGCAGCGTGTGGGTCGTGATATCAAGCTGGAACCCAAACCAAAACCTCTTGCTGAAAACAAATAAATAAAGAGCAATGAAATTCATCAATTATCTGGAAAAAGTAAGCGGTGTGGACATATTCGGACTCACTTCACTCATGGTGTTCTTTCTCTTTTTTATAGTGATGCTCACCTGGGTGTTTAAAACCAAGAAGAAAAGTTTTGAAGAGATCAGCCGGATTCCTTTAGATAATAATTAATCAACTAACCTGTAATGCTGTTTTATATGCGTACAACAACAAAATACATACTGGGCTTACTGACAGCCCTCACCTTTACCGCGGTACAGCCGGTATGGGCCGCTGGTCCTCCGTCGCCTTCTGTATTCAACAACCCGCTGGCACTGACCTTTATGATCCTGATGCTCCTGCTGCTGGTGATCATTGGCATACTCGCCAATATCCTCATCGGGGCCGCTGATGTAAAGTTGAAAAAGAAAAAGAAAGCCGGCAACCAGGCCGTCTTAACTTCTGTGATTACAGGCATGCTTTTGCTGGCCTCCCCTGCGCTTTTTGCACAGACTGCAGCCGGCACTACTGCTGATGCTGCTGCCACCGGTGCAAAAACCATCGCAGGCATGTCTTCTTCGACTTTTTATATCATGGCCACTGTGCTTTTCCTTGAACTGTTTATCATCCTGGCCCTGCTGATCAATATCAAATTCCTGTTAAAAACAGAAAAAGATAAGATCGCGGCAGAAACAGAAACAGCCGAAGAAAGAGCCAACAAACTGAGCTGGTGGGATCGATTCAACGCCCTGCGCCCGGTTACCGAGGAATCATCACTTGACCTCGGTCACGACTATGATGGTATCCGTGAACTGAATAACCGGCTCCCGGGCTGGTGGTTATACGGCTTCTATGGTTGTATCATTTTTGCCGGTGTGTACCTGTACCGTTTTCATGTATCCCATTCTGCTCCTTCGAGCAAACAGGAATATGAACGTTCTGTGGCCCGTGCCGAATCACAGTTACAGGAATACCTGAAAAAACAAGGGGACGCGGTGGATGAAACCAATGTAAAACTACTAACCGGGGCTGAAGATATTGCCGCTGGTAAAGCCCTGTTTGTAAAATCCTGTGCTGCCTGTCACCTGGAATCCGGTGCCGGAATTGTAGGTCCTAACCTGACAGATGATTACTGGTTACACGGAAATGATATCAAGGCGATGTTTAAAGTAGTCCGTTATGGTATCAATGCCATGCCCGCCTGGCAGGCACAACTAAGCAACAAACAAATTGCCCAGGTATCCAGTTATATTAAGACATTACACGGAACCAATCCGCCGAACCCCAAAGCACCGCAGGGTACACTGATGAAAGAAGAAGCCGCACCGGCAGCCCCCGCTGCTGATTCTGCAGCGCAGACAAAGAAAGTAGCGATGAACTGAGTGAGGCCCGCGAAAACAAGGAGCGTAAACAATGACAAATGATCTGAAAACCGATGAACAGAACCAGGAATCCTTTCGTGACCGGCTTGCCACTGTAGATGCCAAAGGCAAACGCAATTGGGTGTTTGCCCATAAACCGAAAGGCCGCTTTTACAATATCAGGACCCTGGTAAGTTTAGGCTTCTTTGTTTTATTTTTTACCCTGCCATTCATTAAACTGAATGGCAGGCCGCTTTTCCTGTTCAATATACCGGAAGCAAAATTTATCATCTGGGGTAAGGTTTTCTGGCCACAGGACTTTTTCATCTTTGGCCTGACGATGGTGACCTTTATCATTTTCATTGTGCTGTTTACCGCGGCATTCGGTCGCTTATTCTGCGGATGGGTTTGCCCCCAGACCGTCTTTATGGAAATGCTTTTCCGTAAAGTGGAGTTCCTGATCGAAGGAGATGGGCCTAAACAAAAAATGCTGAGGAATTCTGGCTGGACCGGAGAGAAAATCAGGAAAAAACTAACCAAGCATATCGTCTTCTTTTTACTCTCCTTTATTATCGCCAATTTCTTTCTAGCCTATATTATTGGTGTCGACGAACTGGAAAAGATTATCACCGAACCGGTCAGCCAGCACTTTGTCGGCTTTATGGCCATATTGATTTTCTCTGTTATTTTCTATGCCGTGTATGCACATTTCCGCGAACAGGCCTGTACGGTGGTATGCCCATACGGAAGACTGCAGAGCGTACTGCTGGACCGCAATTCCATGATCGTGGCCTACGATTACAAACGAGGTGAACCCCGTGGTAAATACAAAAAAGAACAACCGGCTGATGCTTCTTTGGGTGACTGTATCGATTGCCACCAGTGCGTGAAAGTTTGTCCCACCGGTATTGATATCCGCAACGGAACACAAATGGAATGTGTGGGCTGTACTGCCTGTATTGATGCCTGCGATAAAATGATGGACGCGGTGGGAAGACCCCGCGGACTCGTCCGTTATGCTTCTGAAACCGGTATCGCCGAAGGTGCAAAACTGCGCTATACCACCCGGATGAAATTGTATACCGGGTTACTGATCGTACTGACTGCACTGCTTACCATACTGCTGCTGACCCGTAAAGATGTGGGTGGCACTATTGTAAGAGCAGGTGGTATGCTGTTCCAGGAAAGAGGTACCGACAGTATCTCCAACCTGTACACGATCAAGCTGACTAATAAGACTATGAAAGATATCAACCTGACCCTGAAACTGGAAGATGCCCCGGGCCGTATCATTGAAGCCGTCGGCGAGCAGATCCTGGTTAAAAAAGAAGACCAGGGCAAAGGATCTTTCTTTATAGTATTGCCAAGAAGCTATATCAGTAAACGTAAACTCAGCCTCCGGGTAGGGTTGTATGAAGGAGATAAGAAAATCACGACAATAAAAACTAACTTCATGGGACCTTTTAGCCTTCACTAAAAGGAAACTGACAAAAACCAATTAGTATGAACTGGGGTAACCGTTTATTACTTGTATTTATTGTCTTTGGCTTAGGGATGGGCTACCTGGTCTACCGGTCCATGAACACCAATTACGAACTGGTGGAATCGGATTACTATAAACAGGAACTCCGTTACCAAAATGTAATTAACGAACACAACCAGGCGAATGCGCTTTCAGCACCTGTTTCAATTGTACAAAAAGAAGGCGCCGTAGTGTTGCAGTTCCCGGAGGAAGTGAAAAGTCAGGACCTTACAGGTGAGGTTTATTTCTATTGTGCCTACGATTCCAAAAAAGATAAACGCCTGGCCCTTAAACCGGACAGTATGGGCCAGCAGTCAATTGCTGCCGGTGAAGTATTACCAGGAACTTATACCGTCAAGATCAAATGGAAAAACGGTGATAAGTCCTACTACTCCGAAAAAACAGTCGCAGTACTTTAATGATGCTATGGGCGGCCATGATATCAGGTTTAACACTTGGTGCGGCCGGCAGCCTGCACTGTGTAGGTATGTGCGGTCCGCTGAGCCTGGCCCTCCCCACCAGCCACCTGTCAAGAGCTCAGCAGTTTTTTTCCCTGCTCGTCTACCAGTTTGGCCGGATTATTACCTATAGCCTGATCGGGCTTTTATTCGGCCTGGCCGGCCGTCGCATTTATATCAGCGGGTACCAGCGCTGGTTCTCTATCGGGTTGGGGATACTGGTACTCGCCCTGGCGGTTATTTATTTTGTACAGAAAAATACGGTTCATTTCGCTTTCTTCAACCGCTTTTACTTCAGCATCCAACGCCTGATCAGCCGGATCCTGAAAAAAAATCAAGGACCATTGGGCTTTCTCTGGCTTGGTCTGGCCAATGGATTACTCCCCTGTGGCCTGGTGTATGTGGCCATCGCCGCTACCTTATCATTCAGTGAAATTGCAGAAAGTGTAAGTTTTATGGCCTTCTTTGGTGGCGGCACTTTACCAGCGATGATGATGGTGGGAATGGCGGGCAGCATGATCAAACCTGAAGCCCGGCAATTGATGCGGAAAGCCGTACCTGTCTTTGTCACCCTGATGGGAATTATCCTGATTCTCCGGGGTATGAACCTGGGTATCCCCTTTATCAGCCCCGAATTACCCGGCAATCCCGGCGATGCTGTGATCTGTCATCCGGAATAATTAATCCGGCTCCTTATACTCAGGCAGGTTGATCATTACTTCGGTTCCTTTTTCCAGCACACTCGACAGGTGTATATCACCACCCAGCAGATTAACATAGCGTTTGACAATTGGCAGACCGAGACCGGTTCCCTGTATATTGCTTACATTTTTAGCCCTGAAGAAGGTACTGAACAAATGGGGTTGGTCTTCCTCCGGAATTCCCAGCCCCTGGTCACGGATCGTAATATGCAGTATTTTATTTTCGGTATGTGTACAAAGCCAGACCTTCTTTCCTTCCCCCGAAAACTTGATCGCATTGGAGATCAGGTTCAGCATGATATTCTTGAGCATCCGCTTATCGGTGACAAAATTTCCATCCCCGATACATTCCAGTACAATATCCTGTCCATTTTTGAGATGCGCTTTCATTTCATCCACCACATCTTCCACAAAGTCCCTGACGGAAAAAGTGGTGACGGTCACCCCCACTTTACCTTCCTCCAGTTTACCCAGTGATAAAAAGTCTTCCAGCAGTTCATTCATGTGATTCACAGAATCCTTGATCCGGCGGATATGTTTTTCCCTTTTCTCAAATTCGTCACCGGTTGGATATTTGGACACCAGGGTGGCCGAGGAAAGAATCGTACTCAGGGGTGTTCTGAACTCATGAGACGCCATGGATACAAACCGGCTCTTGATCTCATTCAACTGTCTTTCTTTATCGAGTGATTCACTTAGTTCCTCCTGTGATTCCTCCAGTTTCTGCAGGGCTTCTTTCAGGATAATCGTCCTTTCCTCTACTTTTCCCTCGAGGTCGGTATTCAGTTTACGGATATCATCACTGATCTTTTCCAGCTCCATTTTCTGGCGCAGGAGATTCTTTTCAATCTCTTTACGGGCCGTAATATCCACAATAAAGCCAATCACAAAATCCTCATCTTTCTGCATATAGTGGCTCAGGCTTACCTCTACCGGGAACTCGCTGCCGTCTTTACGACGGGCATAGAGATCACGACCGGAACCCATGGTGCGGTTGGAGGGGTGTTTATAAAAGCCTTCCCGCAATCCCACATGCCGGTCAAGGAAGCGCATGGGAATCAGTTTTTCTATTTTCTCTTCGATCAATTCGGTGGCACTATACCCAAACATCCGCTCCGCAGCCGGATTTACGAGTACAATGCTGCCGGTTTTATCAGTGAGCAGAATTCCCTCCGTGGCATTTTCAAAAAGAGAAGCCATATGTGTTTTTTCATGGGCAAAATTCTGCTGCATTTTCTTCAGGTAGAAGATCACCACCACCGAAAAGACCACCACAAACAGGGAATAGACCTGCGAGAGCAGGGCCCGGGTAATATCATCATTATCCTTTTTGAAATAAATCACCAATGCGGTCATGACGATCATACTCAGCACCCCCGCAATCAGGGTAGACCTCCAGCCAGGGATAAAAGCCGTGAGAATAACAAACAGGAGCAGGCCACTGACCGAAAGCTGGTAGTCCCGGAATAAAAAGGCAAGTGTCAGGGAAAAGCTGAAAACGATGATGGCCCAGAAAGTCATCACCCGGCTATTGAAATTGTCCATTTGCCGGAAAATTAAGCAAGAAATTCAGAAAAAACAGGATTAGATTAAGGGTGACCCAGCAGTTCCTTTTCCATGGCAATGGCTTTGGGAAACAGGATTTCATTTTCGAGGTACATGTGCTGTACCAGGTCATCATCCAGTTCCCTGAGCAGGGAGTAGGCCAGGCGGTGACTGGTACAGGCGCCTTCAGGAGGGGTATAATGATTGGTCAGTTCCCTGATCTGGTTCAGTATTTCTTCCATCACATCATGCTCATCGTGCATCAGTTCTTCTACGGGTTTGCGAAGGGTACGTACCAGCAGACTGGCATAAGACTCCTTGCTTTCATAAGCATGACTGATCTGGCGGATATAAGGGAAAATCACTTCCTCTTCCTGAAGCAGGTGAGGAATCATGGTCTTGTCCAGGTAACTGACCTTCCGTTCCACTTCTGTGAGATAGGGGTATTTTTTTCGGTGTTCATCCACAAAACGGGTTACCTGGTCCTTTATGGCAGGCAGGGAATTACGCAGATAAGCATGGTGGATATTGATAATATACTCAGTGAGAAAATCCATGCTCCAGGTATCATAAGGGAGAGATGCAGGAATGGTCACCTGGCGGCAGGCATCTTCCAGTTCCTTTAGTACCTGGGTGGCATCCAATTGATGCGTTTCCAGAACCATTTTCAATGGCCAGCGGCCACCACAGCAATACTCAATATCATATTTACGGAAAATGGCTGCCGTACGGTAATGTTCTTTCACAATATCCGCGGCACAGGAGTTCTCATTGATCACCGTAGAGGAGGTCAGCTTCATATTTCAGGTTTCACAGGCAAAATAGGATTCTGGCTTGCGCTAAATCCTGATTTAAATCATCTTTTATATTCAAAAAAAACCAGCGGCGGTAAAAAGAAGTAAAATTCCGTTAAAAAGACAGGCTGACGTTTATCACTCCCGGTACTGATGAAGGTCACTTTTAGGTAGGGAGAGCCGCTGTACTTTTGATTCAGAGGTGAAAAAATACACTTAAAATGTGGCTCATGAAAATGAGCTATCGTTGGTTTTTGTTTCAATGTCAACCCCCGGTTCCCCGGGGGTTTCTCTTTTACAAGTACGAAGTTAGAAGTACGAAGTACGGGCCCGCTCAAAGCAGACCCAATCCCCATTTCCTTATCTTCACCCTATGAAAACACCACTGTTTTCGCTGATATTACTGATCCTGCTCGCCGCCTGTGGTAAAACGACTGCAGAAAAGGACAAAATATTTCCAGTGGTGGCGATCAGTAGTCCTGCCAACGGGCAAAGCTTTACGGCCGGCCAGTCCATTCCTATCACCGCCACGATTACCGACGAATCCTATATTGCTGAAGTCCATGTGCATGTCAGCAATACCAATAACGGTGATTTGCTGATGGATGTTCATGAATACCCCGCCGGTAAGACAGGCACCATCAGTCAGTCCATTACCGCGGTAGCCGGCGTGAATTATAAAATCCAGGTGATTGCCAAGGACCGGGCGGTGAATGAGACCCGCAGTACGGTGGAAGTCTCCTGCAACTGAGCAGTTCCTATCTTTGCCACATGCACATCGATATTCTGACTGTTTTACCCGAATTACTGGAAAGTCCTTTTGCCCACAGTATGATGAAAAGGGCACAGGAAAAAGGCCTGCTGACGATACAGGTACACCAGCTCCGCAAATGGGCCGTAAATGACTATGGCCAGGTGGATGATTACCAGTATGGTGGTGGCGCCGGAATGGTGATGATGTGTGAACCGCTCGTGAAGGCCATTGAGGAATTATCCGCACAACGAAAATTTGATGAGATCATCTATATGACACCGGACGGGGTGACCTTCAACCAGAAAATGGCGAATACTTATTCATTGAAAGAAAACCTCCTGATCATCTGCGGCCACTATAAAGGCATTAATCAACGCCTGCGCCAACATTTTGTGACGAAAGAAATTGCCAGATCCGATTTTGGACCAAGTGACGGCGACATTCCCCTCTGCCCCACGGTTGCGGCCATCTTCCGGTGTCCTCCAGGTGCAAGGATAGATGAAACCTCTGCACTGACTGATTCCTTCCAGGATAATTTACTGGCCCCGCCGGTGTACACACGCCCCGTTGATTTCAGGGGTATCAAAGTGCCGGATGTACTGATGAGCGGCAATCATAAACTGATCGAAGAATGGCGGCAGGATCAGGCTATCCAACGAACCAAAGACAGAAGACCCGACCTGTTCAAAGACTAATAAGATGAATTAGTGTACTTTTAGTAAGGCATTTTTTCCACACTAAAAGTCAGTATATGAAACGGCTCTCCTGCTTATGGCTTACGCCTGCATTGGTTGTATTGCTTTCCTGCAGTACTTCAAAAAAAACAGTCAGTACTTCCTCACCTGTTAATCCGCCTGCCTTCACGGCCATGCGCGAATTCAGGGCTGCCTGGGTAGCTACCGTGGCCAATATCAACTGGCCCAGCAAACCGGGCTTAACCACCGATGAACAACAAAAAGAAGCGCTTGACCTGCTCAATTTTTTACAGGAACATCATTTCAATGCGGTCATCCTCCAGGTGCGTCCCCAATGCGATGCCTTATATGAAAGTGACCTGGAACCATGGTCCTATTACCTGACCGGCAAACAGGGACAGGCACCGTCTCCTTATTATGATCCGCTTAAATTCTGGACCGATGCGGCCCATGACCGCGGTATCGAACTGCATGTATGGCTGAATCCATATAGGGCTCATCATAAAGACGGCAAAGAGATCACTGAAAAATCTATTGTGAAAAAAAGACCTGAACTGGCTCTTTATTTAAAAGAAGGATACTGGTGGCTGGATCCCGCACAGCAAGGCACACAGGATCATTCCACCGCTGTGGTGATGGACCTGGTCAGCCGGTATGATATCGACGGGGTGCATTTCGATGATTATTTCTATCCCTACCCTTCCTATAACAATGGCGAAGACTTTCCGGATTCGGTGAGCTGGAATGCCTATCAAAAAAGTGGTGGCACCCTTTCCCGTGGCGACTGGCGTCGGCATGCAGTGAATGTATTTATTGAAAACCTCTACAAAAAAATAAAAGCCGCCAAGCCCTGGGTGAAATTCGGACTTAGTCCGTTTGGTATCTGGCGGCCGGGTTTCCCGGAATCTGTTGGTGGCTTTGATCAGTATGAACAATTATACGCCGATGCGAAACTATGGCTCAATAAAGGATGGATTGATTATTTCACCCCGCAGTTATACTGGCCGATCAACCGCCCTGCACAAAGTTTTCCTGTATTACTGGGCTGGTGGGCCGGCGAGAACAGCATGAAAAGACATTTATGGCCGGGCATCAGTGTGGGTCGTGATACCAGTTTCAGAAATGTAAACGAGATCATGAGCCAGATCCAGATCAGCCGGGGTATGCTGCCCGAAAGTAAGGGGGTGGTGCACTGGAGTATTTCATCCGTCACCAAAAACCCGAATATGGCGAAGGCTTTACTGGAAACGCCCTATAAAAAACAAGCCCTTGTTCCGGCAAGTCCCTGGCTGGATAATATAGCACCCGAAGCACCCCGGCTGCAACTGGACGTGAAAGAAACGGCTCGTATCACCTGGACCCACCCCGATAAAAACGATGTATTTCGCTGGGTCGTATATTATGAATACGGAGAAGGAGTTGCTAAAGAGTATGAAATTCTGAACCGGCAGGCAGATCATTTTGATGCGCCACTTGAAAAAATCATTGGTAAAACGAATGCTCCGCTGACTTCCATCCGTATGACAGCCGTGGATCGCTGTGGCAATGAAAGTCCTGAGCCAATGGTGGTCCCGGTCCGGCGATGAGTCAAACGATTGTGCCATTTTACCGGCAAATTGTAATTGACGCGATAAAATCCAGAAATTGCAGGAACCTAAAATTGTTTGCTATGAGTAACAGCCGCAGAAATTTTTTACAAAAAATAGCGATTGGTACCGGGGCCCTGGCTACCGGACTTCCTGTCCTGGCCCGGGTAACCGGTGCATCGGATGAACAAATGGAACGTTCCGGGGGCTTTGAAAAAAAAGCACCACATTTTAATATGTGTGGCTATGCTGCCCCCAAACTCAATGTAGTTCGTATTGGCGTGGTAGGACTGGGTATGCGTGGTTCGGATGCTGTGGAAAGACTCAGCTTTATTGATGGAGTGGAAATCACCAGCCTCTGTGATAAATATCCGGACCGGGTGGCCGCCGCTCAGAAAACGCTGGAAAAAATGGGTCGTACCAGAGCGAAAGAATACAGCGGTGAGGAAGGATATAAAGCCCTATGTGAAAGCAATGATGTGGACCTCGTTTACACACCCACCCCCTGGGCGTTGCACACCCCGGTGGCTTTATATGCCATGCGTCATGGCAAACACGTGGCCACCGAAGTGCCTGCCGGTAAAACTATGGATGAATTATGGGACCTGGTTGAGACATCGGAAAAAACAAAACAGCATTGCATGATGCTGGAAAACTGTTGCTATGATTTTTTTGAACTGCTCACGCTCAATATGGCCCGCCAGGGTATGCTGGGTGAAATCGTACATGCAGAAGGGGCTTATATACACGACCTGAGCAGGGACTGGAATTTTAATAAGAAAGCCTATGCTGATATGTGGCGGCTTAAAGAGAATATTGGTCACAATGGTAACCTGTATCCCACACACGGACTCGGGCCAGTTGCCCAATGTATGAACATCAACCGGGGTGACCGCTTCGATCACCTGGTCAGTATGAGCACCAATGATTTTACCATGAATCACCTGGCCAGAGAACTGGCGGCTAAAGATGATTTCTTCAAAGAATATGTGGATCGTCCTTACCGGGGCAATATGAATACCACCCTGATCCGTACTTACAAAGGCAAGACGATTATGGTACAGCACGATGTGTCCACCATCCGGCCTTATTCCCGTATCCACCTCGTAAGCGGTACCAAAGGGGCGGCACAGAAATGGCCCGGTCCGCAACGCATCGCATTCGGGCATAGCTGGGTAAAACCGGAAGAACTGAAAAAACTGGAAGAGCAATATGCATTGCCCATTGTTAAACATATTGGTGAAATTGCCAAAGAAGTTGGCGGGCATGGGGGTATGGACTTTATCATGGACTGGCGCCTGATCGATTGCCTGCGCAATGGATTACCCCTTGACCAGGACGTGTATGACGGAGCCGCCTGGAGTTGCCTCATGCCGCTGAGTGAGCGTTCGGTCAATAAAAAATCGAGAACCATTGATATTCCCGACTTCACCCGGGGAGCCTGGCCAACTAATAAACCGGTTGATCTTACCCTCAATGGTGGCGGCACTACCGGTGTAAGAAAACAAAAGCCTGCATTGCAAATGAAATAGTTTCAAACCGAACTTAAAAAAATCATATGCCTGCTTTCTTAAACAAAGCAGGCATATTGCTTTTAAACCTGTAATTTTATCCTGTTTGGGAACATCCCGATCCAGCCAGGTATCCCCATACCACTGCATATTGACCGAATTATTTTTTTAATGAAGGCACTGACCGTAATTACAGACCCCGTCTATAAAGAACCCGCCAGCTATACTGCTTACGAAAAATTCTGGTTACGGTACATGCATGATAAAAGGGATCTTCCGTTTATTCACCTGCTTACCTCCATTCATATACTCGTCATTCCTGTTGCCATTTTATTATACACACCGTTATTAGAGGGCTGGTACTGGTGGCTGGCTTATCTTCCTTACTTCTATGTTTCACAGATGTATTTCAAAGGACGTTTCGGGCTGATGCTTCATTGCATCTGTCACCGCAAACTGTTTAAAAAAAATTACACCTGGCTTTTTCACTATATCATCTGGATCGTCTGCCCGTTTTTTGGCCATACCCCTGAAACCTATTTCGCCCACCACATGGGCATGCACCACGTGGAAAATAATATGAAAGATGATGCCAGCAGCACCCTGCCTTACCAGCGGGATAGCCTGCGCGGATTCCTCGCCTACCTGGGTCATTTTCTTCTACTGGGATTCACCGACACCTTTATGTATTTCTTCAGCCGCAAACGGAAACGATTTTATATGCGGCTGACCGCCGGCGAATTGTCCTTTTATGCTTTTTGCATCGGGATGTGTTTTGTAAACCTGCAGGCCACCCTGTTTATCTTTATCATCCCCTTCCTTTTTGCCCGGATCGTGATGATGCTGGGCAACTGGACACAGCATGCTTTTGTGAACCTGGATGATCTGGAAGACAATACCATTAACTGTATCAACACCAAATACAACCAGATGTGCTGGAACGATGGCTACCACGCCATCCACCACATACGTCCCGCTATGCACTATACTGAAATTCCCGGCGAATTCCTGAAGACCAAAGATGAAATGGCAAAGAAAAAGATCCTCGTTTTTGACGGAGTACATTATCTCCACCTCTTCATCTGGCTCATGACCAAGCGGTATGATAAACTGGCGCAAAACCTGGTCAACGTTAATAACATGTTTAGTTCGGAAGAAGAGGCGATCGCGGTGATGAAGGAACGCACGAGGAAAGTTAGTAGTTCGTAGATAGTAGTTAGTAGTCTTACATTTTCAGGAACCTGAATAACCGGCTACTAAGAATTAAAAGGAGAAAATATCCTGTTTATTTGAATAATTAAAAAGGGAGGAAAAGATGATCCATTTCTCCCATTTTAATTATTACCAAAACTGCCAACTGGTTCTGCCGGCTGCCTACTGCTTTTCTCCTCTATCAACCAAAACTCCATATTCTTCTGCCAACTCAAGACTACGAACTACTATCTACGAACTACTAACTAGTCTATCTCCCGCTTTGGCGCCACCACCGGCAACTTTACTTCATGAATAATCCGGTTTAATTTTCTCAGTTCTTCATCTACTACATACTTCAGTTTTTCCAGTTGTATATCGGTCTGGGCTGACAGATCGGCGAAGGCTTCTTTGGCCTGACGGGAAGGCGCGGTATTACCGGCTGATGCGGCATTGTACACGCTTGCAATTTTATCATCAAGCCGGATCGGGTAGTTCAGCACGTCCTGTCCGCTTTTCGCTTTGGTCTGGTGCAGGGCCTCTTCAATGGCTGTCAGTTGTTTGTTAATGGTATCCATCTGCTCTTTCAGTTCGCGCGGAATCGCCTTGCCTACTCTCCCGCTGATATCGGTGAGTTGCTGACGGATATCTTTAATATTTTTCATGCCTTTCATGACAGCGGTAAACTTATCACGGACGGACAAGAGAAAATTCACCTGTTCTTCATATTCTTCGTTGGTTGTTTTATAATTGGGATCTCCCAGTATGGTAAATTTCACATCAGCCGAATCTGTACCGGAACGGAACCGGGCCGTGTATTCCCCCGGGGCCGCCTTGGGTCCGCGGACAAAACCATTCCACAATATTAATCCTTCCACACGGTCTGCTTCGGGGTGGTTCATATCCCAGACAAATTGGTTCATCCCTGTCTTCACGTCGATCTTATTCTCTTTTGATGTGGTGGAAAAAGTTTTGATCAGTTTATTATTCTTATCCAATACAGCAATAGAAAGCTTTGTTGAATCAGTGGCATTCTTTAAATAATAATTGATTACTGCCC
>CAZYTV010000097.1:0-14456 GCA_964650455.1 uncultured Chitinophaga sp.
TGATTGCGGGACTTTGTTTGGATTCCGCCGATTATTTTGCCGGGATATCAGCCCAGCAGGGGGTGCCTCAGAAAATTGATTTTTCAAACGGATATATACGTCCCGGTACGGGAAAGACCGTACCGCACCTGTTTGCCACGGCGGGATACCGTTTTTCCCTGGGTGATAATTTCAATATAATTCCTTCAGTCATGCTTAAATATGTGGATCCCCTGCCCCTGCAGGCTGAAGCCAATGTGAAACTTCAGTATCTCGATCGTTTGTGGGTCGGGGGCAGTTACCGGCATAAGGATGGTTTTGCAGGCATGATGGGTATGAATGTGTCCAATATTTTCCATATTGGGTATTCGTATGACTATACCACTTCCCGGCTCAACAATTTCAGTAAGGGCACTCATGAGATCCTCCTGGGCTTTGTAATCGGGGGTTATCCGGACAATTGTCCCAGTAATATCTGGTAGTAATTCTTTTATTCATAAAGATGGCCGGAAGACCTTATATTTGCACCCCCTTTGGTGCCTAAAGCACTTTCAGGGGAACAGTAGTCTGTGATGGTTCAGGTTCACCTGCGTGTTACAGATGGCTAAGGGCGGGAGGTAGTTCAGCCCGGTAGAATACCTGGTTTGGGACCAGGGGGTCGCAGGTTCGAATCCTGTCCTCCCGACTTAATAAAAAAATAACCATCTGATTTTCAGATGGTTATTTTTTTATTAAGCTTATATAGTAGCGCATTTTTTCGATCATATCTTCCGGTTCTGAAAATTCAAACTGATTTTTTGACTCTATTGGTAAATAGTTTTTTAAAGTCTGCATTGTTTGCAAATGTTGGACTGCATTAAACCAATATAGATAGAAGGGTATGAAGCGTTATATATATCAGAGTGAACCGTAATTGACTATTCTCTTCGATCCATATTTGAGGATTTATCCAGGCAGGCCAATATGTTGGACGGCTGAATTTTATTAATGACTGAATAATACCGGTTGTTACAAATTAAAAGGAGATGGGGTCAATGATTCATTTTCTCTTTATACTTTTTCGGAGACGTTCCCATTACTTTGGTAAACATTCTTGAAAAATAATACTGATCCTCAATTCCCAGTTTTTGAGAAATCTCTTTAATCCTCAGATTCGTAAACAACAGGTACTGGCAGGCTTTTTGCACTTTAAGGTGATTAAAATATTCAATGGGAGGGTATCCGGTTTTCTTTTTAAAAACAGCAGAAAAGTGCGAGACCGAGAGATTGACAGTTGCAGCCATTTCTTCCAGCGTTAGCGGATGATCTATCCTGGAACTTATAAAGTCTATAGCGATGTCAATCGTGGTTTTATCGCTCAATTTTCTGGTGGTGTCGAATTTGTTATTGTATAGAAAGGAAGATAAAAAATGCCAGAAACTCATATTTATATAACCTAATGTATCACTGCTATATCCTCTTTCCAATTCCAGGTATATTTCATCAAACAGTCCTAAAAGGGTTTCATTAAAAGGTAAACGTCCTTTATTTTTATAAAATGTATTTTCAAAAGCCGTCATAACTTCATTGGAACTGGTGCCTTTGAAGTGAGTCCAGTAAATAGTCCATGGATTTTTTTCGTCTGACGCATAGGTGTGTGCAGTTTTTATCGGCACAAAAAAGAAATCGCCAGCCTCAACGGTGTATGTCGTTTTACCAATTTTAACCCATCCGCTTCCCTCCAGGCAGTATATTAAAATATGCTGGTCGGCACCATGCGGGCGTTCACGGTAATGAAATTTGGCCTTGGGGTAGTAGCCGATATCAGTAATATAAAGGGAATTGACCAATGGGTTTTTTGCGCATTGCTTGTTCAGTATTGTTCGTGGTATTACAATTGCTTTTTGTCCTTCAAACCCCTCTTTCTTTTTTGTGATGGTGTTCATGAATCCAAAGATATACAGCAAATAATAAAAAAATCCATCAAAACCACTAATTACTCCATGATTTTGGTATTACTGTGAGCCGGATTTATTGTTGCTTTGTAAAATATAAAAAGATGTTTGCCATATGCCAGGTGTAGTAAAAGCATGGGAGGAAGATGTTATTATCCCGACGTATCCTGTGGGCATACCTGAAAAGAACCCGATGTTTTTGGAAAAAAGAGTTTACCAGGGAAGCAGTGGAGTGGTTTATCCTCATGCAGTGATAGAAAAAATTGCAGATACTAAAGTTGATCATACATATAAGGCTGTTTACCTTGAAAATGAGTATATAAAAATTATGATTCTGCCCGAACTTGGAGGCAGAATACAAATGGCATTTGACAAAATTAAGCAACGGCATTTTGTTTATCATAACCAGGTTATCAAGCCGGCACTGGTGGGTTTAACCGGCCCATGGATCTCTGGTGGTATTGAATTTAACTGGCCGCAACATCACAGGCCTTCCACTTTTGAACCAGTTGACTTTACTATCAGGGAAAATGAAGATGGTAGTAAAACGGTTTGGGTAAATGAAGTCGAAAGGATGTTCCGGACTAAAGGTATGGCTGGATTTACCTTGTACCCTGGTAAAGCGTATATTGAAATAAAGGGAAAGTTGTATAACCGTACGCCATTCCCGCAAACCTTTTTGTGGTGGGCCAATCCTGCCGTAAAGGTGAATGATGATTATCAATCTGTTTTTCCTCCGGATGTTTATGCTGTCTTTGATCATGGGAAAAGAGATGTGTCTTCTTTCCCGATAGCTAAGGGCACTTATTATAAAGTTGATTATTCTCCAGGCACTGATATTTCCAGGTATAAAAATATTCCTGTACCCACTTCATACATGGCAATAGCTTCCCGGTATAATTTTATTGGTGGGTACGAGCACGATACAAGGGCTGGTCTGCTGCATGTGGCTGACCATCACATATCACCTGGTAAAAAGCAGTGGACCTGGGGTCATGGAGAGTTTGGCGCGGCCTGGGATAGAAATCTCACAGATGAAGATGGTCCGTATATTGAGTTAATGACGGGTGTTTATACAGATAACCAGCCTGATTTTGCATGGTTGCAACCCTATGAAGAAAAATCTTTTGTACAGTATTTTATGCCATACCAGGAAGTGGGCATGGTAAAGAATGCAACGAAAGAAGCGGTGGTTAATATTGAGCTGGAGAAAAACACAGTTCATATAATATTATATGTGACTGCAGCGTACAAAAATTTGAGAATTGATCTGTTTAAAAGCGGGGAACATTTATTTTCAGACAGCATTTCCGCTTCTCCGGAAACTTCTTATTTCAAAACGGTTGAGTTGCAAGGGTATGTAATTGTAACTGAATTAAAAATTATTGTAACTGATAACCTTTCGCAAAGGGTCCTTTTGAGCTATCAGGCTGAAGAACCAACTGATCAGAAAATTCCGTCTCCTGCAATTGCAGCAAAAATGCCTGAAGAAGCGGAGAACAATGAAGAATTATTTCTCACCGGCTTACACCTGGAGCAATACAGGCATGCCACTTATGTAGCTGCGGATTATTACAAGGAGGCTTTACAAAGAAACCCTGCTGACATCCGTAATAATAACGCGATGGGTTTATGGTTTTTACGCAGGGGAAAGTTTGCAGAGGCCGAGCCATTTTTGAGAAAAGCAGTAGCAACACTCACAAGGCGAAACCCCAATCCATACGATGGCGAAGCCTATTTCAATCTGGGGTGGGCTTTGAAAATGATGGGAAGAAACGACGACGCCTTTGATATGTTTTATAAATCTGTTTGGAATGACGCCTGGCAGCATGCCGGTTATCTGAACCTGGCAAGAATTGCGGTTTTAAAAAATGATTTTGAAGAGGCACTGGAACTGATTGATAAATCGCTTATAAAAAATGGCCATAGTCATACAGCAAGGCATATAAAAGCAGTTATACTGCGAAAGCTCAACCTTCCTGTAAAAGCGTCCATAGTAATTGAAGAATCACTGCAGCTCGATCCGTTTAATTTTGGCTGTTTGTTTGAAAAATATCTGTTAATTGAAAATCATGATAAACCGGGAGCAATCAGTGCAATTAAAGAAATAAAAAAGCTCAGCCGGGAATGGGTGCATAATTATATAGAATATGCCTTCGATTATGCGCATTGCGGATTGTTTAATGAGGCAACCCAATTACTTTCCATGTATACTGATGTACAAAAGCCGGTTTACCCGATGGTGGAATATTATATGGCATGGTTTGCCTGCCAGTCGGGTAACAATGCAGCCGCAATTTTCCATTTTAAAAAGGCGGCTTTACTAAAGCCGGATTTTGTTTTTCCCAACCGGATCGAAGATGTGGCAGTATTGCAAAAGGCAATGGAGTTAAATCCGGAAGATGCAAAAGCGCCTTATTATTTAGGAAATTTCTGGTACGATAAACGCCAATACGAGGATGCAGTGCATTGCTGGGAAAGATCAGTCGGTGTGAACAGTTCGTTTCCTACTGTTCACCGGAATCTTTCATTGGCCTATTGCAATAAATTAAAGGATGCGTTGAAAGCGCTGGCTTCTTTGGAAAAAGCCTTCGCACTGGATCCAACTGATGCAAGGGTACTGATGGAACTGGATCAGCTTTACAAAAAACTGAATACACCGCACAGGAAACGGTTAAGCTTTTTGGAAGAACATTTAAAGTTGGTGGAATCCAGGGATGATCTATACCTGGAAAGAATTACACTGTATAATCTATTGGGTAATCACCAAAATGCAAGTAAACTTATAGCGGCTTATACATTTCATCCGTGGGAAGGAGGAGAAGGGAAGGTCGTGAATCAATATCTCATCTGCAATATTCAACTGGCCAAGCAGGCGCTTGCGCAAAATGAAAGCGAGTTAGCACTGGAACTGCTGTTAAACGCGGCATCATACCCGTTAAATCTCGGGGAAGGTAAACTTTCCGGTGTTCAGGAAAACGATATCAATTACCTGAAGGGAGTGGCTTATGACCAGATGGGATGCCCGGAACTGGCTAACGATTTTTACAGTTTGGCCACAGAAGGAATCAGCGAGCCTGCACAGGCTGTTTTTTATAACGATGCGCAACCCGATAAAATATTTTACCAGGGATTAGCGTGGATCAAACTGGACCGGAAAGATAAAGCGGATGCTATTTTTAACAGACTTATCCATTTCGGTGAACAGCACCTGGATGACGAAATAAAAATTGACTATTTCGCAGTCTCGCTTCCCGATATGCTGGTTTTTGATGAAGACCTTAACCAACGTAATAAATTGCATTGTAAGTATTTAATGGCACTGGGATATATGGGACTTGGAAATGGTATTGCTGAAAAAGCAAAAATCATATTTGATGAAATATTACAAATGAATATTAATCACCAGGGAGCAATCATACATAAACAAATGATACTTTAGTTTAAAACTGTTTTTTATTTATTTAGTTGGTAATAAATTATATCGTTTATTTTATTTCATCTTTATGCTTGACCCATCCGTTAATATTGAATTTCAGGAATAAATTATATAAAATTAAAAATGTTTGTAACAGCGTAATTCCGTCGGAGTTTTCCGGTATTCGGCAGAAATTGTCCTGGAGATTATTTTGCCAGTTACTAACAGCAGATGGAACAAAAAAATGGTTTTGGCAATTATATGAAGGGGCCTGAACATAATGGATTGGAATAGCAGGGAAGTGTAACCGGCAGGTGAACAACAATAATCCAATAGTAGTTTTAATTTAAATGCCTTAATAATGAATATAAATTGTATTTCTGACTGGATTAATTTAAAAAAGGTTATAGCAGTAACCATGGGAATATTGTTTATTTCATATTCCCTTGTTGCGCAGAAAGTTTATGAAATCGATGCCGTTGTGCCTCCGCAAAAAATCTATTCTGGCCATCTGAATTTAGGCGGCAGCAATCCAAAAGGAGAAAAGATAGCTGTCAATAATTTTTACCTTTCGGTAAATCATAAACCCTTTATTCCTGTTACGGGTGAATTTCATTTTTCGCGCTATCCTGGTCAATTTTGGGATGAATCGATAAAAAAAATGAAAGCGGGTGGAATCACTGTTATTCCAACATATGTTTTCTGGAATTTGCATGAAGAGGAGGAAGGAAAATTTGTATGGACGGGAGATAAAAACCTGAGGGCATTTATAGAACTTTGCAGGAAGAATAATCTGTATGCCATTGTCCGTATCGGTCCCTTCTGCCATGGCGAGATCAGGAATGGCGGGTTGCCAGACTGGTTACTGGGTAAACCTTTAAATATACGCACTAATGATCCTTTATATCTGTCGTTTGTTCAAAGGTTGTACAGCCAGATTGCTAAACAACTAAAAGGTCTGTTTTATAAAGATGGTGGCCCCATCATCGGCATTCAGATCGAAAATGAATACCAGCACAGTGCCGCACCCTGGGGGTTAACCTATCCTGGGCAACCGTACGATTTTACAGCAGCGGAAAGCGACCGTAATGTAACCCAGGAGGGCGTTGCTGTATCCAGAGGAAAAAACCCATATGCCAACCTGGGAGAGGATCACATGAAAACACTGAAGTCAATAGCAGTTAAAGAAGGGCTTGTTGCACCTTTGTACACAGCTACAGGCTGGGGTAATGCGGCCATTATAACCAGCGAATCCATTCCGGTAACAGCAGCTTACGCCTATCCCTTCTGGACTCCAAAAAGGGATCTTTCGCCCTTCTTTCTTTATAAGAACATGCATCTACATCCTGATTATTCTCCTGTGAGTTACAAACCAGAGGATTATCCTGCATTCCCGGCTGAATTAGGTTCGGGAATCAGTCTTGTTTATACAAGAAGACCAATTGTTGTACATCAGAGTTTTGATGCAATGATTAACCGTTGCCTGGGAAGCGGTGCAAATGGCGTTGGCTATTATATGTTTCATGGCGGCACAACACCCAGGGGGAAAAACAGCTTTATGAATGACGAAGCTTATGGCGTAACAAAAGTTTCCTATGAATACCAGAGCCCGATTGGCGAATTTGGTCAGGTCCGGGACGGATATCACCGGCTCAAACTGATTCATTTTTTTCTAAAGGATTTCGGTGTTCTGCTGGCTCCGATGCAGGTGGTGCTTCCGGCAAATGCAGCCACACTGGAACCTGAAAATACGCATGACCTCCGGTATGCTGTGAGAATAAAGGACAACAGCGGTTTTTTATTCCTGAATAATTTCCAGGACGATACCGCCATGCGGGATCAGAAAAATATTCAGGTGAAAATAAAAACAGGCAATGGTGACGTGCTGATTCCTGAATCAGGAGGGATTGATTTAGCAAGCGGGGAGAACGTTATTTTTCCATTTAACTTTAATTTGAACGGGGCAACATTAACTTATGCCACCGCACAGTTACTGATGAAAGGGGATGACGCAAATCCATATTACGTTTTCTTTACGCCGGATGGTATTAAAGGACAATTTTCTTTTGCTCCCGGGATAACTGTTGAAAATATCCGGGGAACCAGTGTAAATGCTGATGACAAACGCGTATTGGTTAGGTGTACCGGTAAAGTAAATGAGTTTTCGGTAATTTTCAGCGGGAAGCGGACAAATGTATTGGTTGTTGACAAGGACCTTGCTTTAAAATCGTATATTATTCCGATAAAGGGTAAAAAGAGTATTATCTTTTCCGATGCCATTGTACTGCAAAAAGATAATGGTTTTGACATGTTAAGTGATGGGATGAATAGTTTTGAAGTAAATATTTATCCTCAAACCATTGCAGTTGTAAAAGCAAGTTTAGGAACAGTAGCAACCATTAAAGATACTGGTTCATTAACTTCTTACCGGTTTACGTTGCCGTATTTTGAATTTGCTGCAATTTCAGAAGAGATCAGTTCACGAAAATTAAGGGTTATGTTACCCAAGGTAATTCCTTCCTATGTAAATGATATCCTGCTCAATATTAGATATACGGGAGACACAGGAATGGGTTTTGTAAACGGAGAATTAGTTGCGGATAATTTTTACAATGGTATTCCCTGGCAGATTGGGCTGCGAAAGTTTATTTTATCATCAGCACAACCTGAAGAAATGGTTTTATATTTCAGGCCAATGGAGAAAAATGCCAGTTACCTGCTGGACCTGCAGCCCTATCCACAATTTATTCCCGATTTTGGTAAAGAGAGTTCTTATCTGAAAATCAACAATATTAATTTTACTGCACAATATAAAGCAACGATATATTTTTAACAATGGCAACAATGATTTCTGCTCCCGGCACCCGTACAACTGGTACTGCAAAGCACCGTTATAACACTTCGTATATTTTAGGCATTTCGTTTATTTCTGCTTTGGGTGGATATTTATTTGGATTTGATTTTGCTGTGATATCAGGAGCATTGCCATTTTTACAAAAACAATTCTTGCTGGATGCTTATTGGGAAGGATTTGCAACCGGTAGCCTTGCATTGGGGGCCATTGCAGGATGTATTGTTGCCGGAAGTGTTGCGGAAAAATACGGAAGAAAGCCCGGCTTACTCCTGGCTGCAGCTATTTTTACGGTATCCTCACTTGCAATGGCATTTGCACCGGGCAGAGATTTTTTTATTGCATCCCGGTTTGCTGCAGGAATAGGAGTGGGTATGGCTTCCATGTTATCACCCATGTATATTGCCGAAATATCCCCTGCACATTTAAGAGGCCGCATGGTGGCCATCAACCAGCTTACGATTGTACTGGGTATATTAGTTACTAATCTTGTAAACTATACATTACGGAATAACGGAGAAGATGCATGGCGCTGGATGTTTGGTTTAGGTGCCGTGCCTGCAGGCCTTTTTTTCCTGGGCGCATTCTTTCTTCCGGAAAGCCCAAGATGGTTAATGAAATCCGGTAAAAAAGATAGGGCGGTTTCTGTATTGGAAAAAATCGGGGGCAACAGTTTTGCGACGGAATCTTTTCAAAAAATCGCTGATTCATTAAAGGGCAATACAAAAATGAGTTACAAGGCTGCATTTAATAAGGCTGTATTGCCGGCAGTGCTGTTGGGTATTGGATTAGCTGTATTTCAGCAATTTTGCGGCATTAATGTTGTTTTCAATTATGCGCCTAAAATATTTGAAAGTATCGGTGCTTCGCAGGATGACCAATTATTGCAAACCGTTTTCATTGGCGGGGTTAATCTTGTTTTTACGCTTTTAGCCATGCTGCTGGTGGACAAAGTAGGAAGGAAACCGCTGATGCTTTTAGGGTCAGGTGGCCTGGCTGTATTATATATTGTTGTTGTAAAGATGCTGGGTGCAGGTTCTCCCCAGGTTGCCTGGTTTTTACTGACTTCAATAGGTATCTACGCAATGTCGCTTGCGCCGGTAACCTGGGTGCTGATTTCTGAGATCTTTCCAAATAAGGTGAGAAGCGCCGCCACCACCATTGCTGTGCTGAGCCTGTGGGCGGCTTATTTTATTTTAGTTTTTACATTTCCTGTATTGTTTGACAGGCTAAAGGATAATACCTTCTATATCTATTCTGGTATATGCTTTTTGGGGTTTTTATTTGTTTGGTGGAAAGTAAAGGAAACAAAGGGTCAGACACTGGAGGAATTGGAAGATTTAATGAAGAAAAAATAGGTGCTGCAGATCAGTGGTAAAAACATGGAAATATATCAGTTGTAGGGTAAAGACCTATTACAGAAATGAGGGGAATGATAAATTTAGTTCATAAAGGGGAATTGCAGCCGTTCTGGTTTGCGGCTTTTTTATTTTTCAATGTGCGATCCGGCTTCTGGTTGCTTTCTTAATTATTTCTTACCCTGCAGGATACGCCTCACCGTATAGGGTTTTTTCTGCTGCGATTCATAGTAGGTCCGCATGCTGCTTTCGGCTGCCAGTCCCGTGGCGATTAGTTGTATACCTCCTATAAGTAGAATAATACCTGGAATAAGCAGGGGTGAACCGCCGATGGAATTTCCAATGATTAATTTTATCAGCAGGCATATCAGCAGACCGGTACCAGCTACAATTGCAGCAATACCCAGCGTCCCGAAGAGATGCATGGGTCTTTGTCTGTATTTCCGTAAGTAGATCATCAGCAGCAGATCACTCAGTACTTTAAAGGTCCGGTTTATTCCGTATTTGCTGCGGCCATGGATCCGGGGATGATGTTTCACATCCACCTGGGTCATGCGGGCGCCCTGCAGTTTGGCCAGTACAGGAATAAAACGATGCAACTCGCCATAAAGTCCCAACTCAACGGCAATTTCACGACGGATTATTTTCAGGGTGCAGCCATAGTCTTTGATATACACGCCGGTCATCCGGCGGATTATCGCATTGGCAATAGCGCTTGGTATTTTACGGAGCATAAAACCGTCTTTCCTGTCTTTCCGGTTCCCGGCCACCACATCCCAATCTTCATTTTTCAGGAGTTCCAGCATTCCGGGAATATCGGCCGGGTCATTTTGCAGGTCCCCGTCAAGCAAAGCTACAAAGGCTCCCTTTGCGTGGTCAATACCCGCCATCATGGCATTGCTCTGCCCGTAATTCTTTCTGAGTTCAACCAGCCAGGTCCGTTCATCTGCTTCTTCGATAATTCTTTTTTTTGTCTGATCGGTGGAGCCGTCATCCACCAGAATGACTTCATAATCAACCATGCTGAGGGCCGAACGTACAGCGTCCAGCAGGGGCTGAATATTCTCCTCCTCATTCATGACAGTGATAACCAGTGACAGTTCGGGCATTGTGGTTGATATGGGTAAAGATAATGGAAAGTGGAAAGTAGAGAATAGAAAATAGGAAATAGAGAATAGGGGGCGTGGTGTGGAGACAGAGGTTGTCATCCCGAAGCATCGGGAGTCGGGAAACAGCCCCTACTGTCAGGTGTTCGCTGTTCGGTGTTGTGGAACAGCCCCTCCAAAATCAGTCGGCAGATAGCAGTAAACAGCCCCTTCTAAGAAAGTTCAATCTAAATTATCGTATTGTAACTCGCTTTACGAAATCCCGTTCGTACTTCGTACTTCTAACTTCGTACTTCTAACTTCGTACTTGCTCAAATGATTCCCGCCAGCTCCAGGCTCTTCTTCTTCAGTTTCCTGATTTCCAGATCTTCAATTACCGGGTCGGTGGTGAGCACCAGGGAAGTATTGTTCTCCCTCCACCAGTTGTTGGTTTTCAATTCTTCAAAAGAGACAACCCCCACCAGGTATTTCCGGTCTTCGTTGGCATGCCATTCCTCTATCCATTCAAAACGGTCTTTCGGTACTAACGAAATATCATCAAAGCTTATATATACCCGGAGATAGATATTATTGCTGAGTTCATGGGGTTGATGATGGTATAATTTCTTATACTCATAACGGTACTGGTAACGAAGGGCGGCAATATCACTCAATACAGCAGAGGCGGTGGGAAAACTGCCGGCACCTTTACCATAGAAGAATTGCTTGTCGGCAAAGCCACTTTCAATCACCACACCGTTGTATTCATTTTTCACAAAAGCCAGGTGGTCATCCTGGTTAATGAACTGGGGCAGTACAAATGCCGCCACTTTCCCGTTTTTTAACTTTTGTGCCTGGGCCACCAGCCGGATGGCCTGGCCTTTTGATTTGGCAACTCCTGCATCAGTTGCCTGGATATTCTGTATACCATTAAAGAGTATCTGGTCCGGTGCTTCAGTAATGCCATAGGCATGTGTCAGCAGGAAGGTCCATTTGTTGACCGCATCATACCCTTCCACATCCAGTTTCGGGTTGCTTTCAGCAAAACCGAGTTGCTGGGCCAGTACGAGGGCCTGTTTGAAATCCAGTCCTTCATCAAACATTTTAGTGAGGATAAAATTGGTGGATCCGTTTACAATGGCTTTGATCGAATGAAGCAGGTCATTGTCATAATATTCTTCCAGGTTACGGATGACCGGGATAGAGGCACAGGCAGCCGCTTCATAAAGCAATGAACGGCCGGTTACCTCCTGCAGTTCAAGCAAGGCAGGTAAGTGTTCCGCAATCATTTTTTTGCTCGCGCTGACCACATCCTTCCCGTTGTTCAGGGCGGTACGTACAATGTGGAAGGCTGCATCCGCATCATCGATCACTTCCACGATTACATTGATATCGCGGTCATTCAGCAGTTCATCACGGTCCGTGGTGAAAAGTGTGGCCGGGGCATTTCTTTTCTTGCTATCATTTTTAATGCATATTTTTTTAATGCTGGCTTTAAGCGAAGGGGTTTGCTGTAAAACTTTATATAATCCTTCACCGACCACACCAAATCCAAAAAGTCCGATTGTTAATTGTTTATGTGTTTCCATGATTATCCGTTCACAATTTTTAAATGAGATAATTTATGTTCATCAATAAATTTCACCAGGGCCGTTTCAATTTTCTCGTATTCAAGCAGGAATCCGTCATGACCAAACTCGCTGGTGATCGTGAGCAGTTCTGCACCGGGGATATGCTGTTGCAGGAACTCCTGTTCCGAAATAGGGTATAAAACATCTGAATAAATACCGATCACCAGTGTTTTGGCTTTGATGCCAGCCAGGGCTGCTTGTACACCACCCCGGTTACGGCCCACATCATGACTGTCCATGCTCTGTGAAAGCCGGTAATAACTGATTACATTAAACCGGTTGACCAGTTTTAAGCCCTGGTAACGCTGGTAGTTATCGGCGGCATAGATGGTATCCGGACTGATCGGAACAAATGCTTTATCACGGCGTTGGGTAATCGAATAGCCATTGTAATGACGATAGGAAAGCAGGGCAATGGACCGGGCTGCTGCTAACCCTTTTTGCCCGGCATCCGCTCTTTTTTCCAGCCAGCTGCTGTCTGCTTCAATGGCCAGGCGTTGCGATGTATTGAAGGCAATTCCCCAGGGGGATAGCACGGCATTGGTGGCAATGGGGACGATGTATTCAAACAACTTCGGTTCTTCAATAGCCCATTCCAGTAACTGCATGCCACCTGTACTGCCGCCCAGTCCCACGAAGATCTTACTGATGCCGAGATGGTTTTTGAGATGCTGGTAAGTTTTTACCATATCCCGTATGGTAAACACCGGGAATTCGTGGTAGTATGGCTGACCGGTCAGCGGATTCCGGCTGTTCGGGGAGATACTGCCATAGGGACTCCCGGGTTTATTAACGCAAATGATAAAATACTTTGCCGGATCCAGGTACTTTCCTTCTCCAACAAGGCCCGGCCACCATTCCACCGGATTGCTGTTTGCGGTTAAGGCATGAAAAATCCAGACCACATTATCCTTTGCCGCATTCAGTTGGCCATGCGTGGTATAAGCCAGGTGAAAGCCGGGCAGGGTTTCACCTGATTCCAGGGTAAACGGCTGGTTGTATTGAAAAGCTGAGGTCATAGTTATGCTACTAAGTCTTTAGCAAATACTTTTTCAAATGCCTGTTCGAAATCCGCTTTGATATCATCGATATGTTCAATGCCGACACTGATCCTGACCTGGTTGGGTAATACACCGGCTTCGGCCTGTTCTGCCTCACTCAATTGTTCGTGAGTGGTGGAAGCAGGGTGAATGGCCAGTGATTTTGCATCGCCTACATTGGCCAGGTGACTGACGAGTTTCAGTGCGTCAATGAATTTGCTGGCATTTTCCTTGGTACCCCTGATACCAAAATTGAGCACACCCCCAAAGCCATGTTTCAGGTATTTTTTGGCCAGGTCATAATAAGGGTTATTCTTCAATCCGGGATATTGTACAAATTCAACGGAGGGATGTTGTTCCAGCCATTGTGCCAGGGCCAGTGCATTATCTACATGGCGTTGCACCCGCAGACTCAGGGTTTCAAGTCCCTGCAATAACAGGAAGGAATTAAACGGACTTTGTGAAGAGCCGAAATCACGCAGACCCTCCACCCGGGCACGAATAGCAAACGCGATATTGGGTAAGCCCAGCGGGTTGCCTTCACCGAATATATCCCAGAACTTCAGTCCATGATACCCTTCAGAGGGTTCAGTAAACTGGGGGAATTTTCCGTTACCCCAGTTATAGTTGCCACCATCCACGATTACGCCGCCGATGCTGGTGCCATGTCCGCCGATCCATTTGGTGGCTGATTCAACCACGATATTAGCACCATGTTCCAAGGGGCGGAATAAATAACCTCCGGCACCAAATGTATTGTCCACCACGAGCGGCAGATCATATTCTTTTGCGAGCACGGCAAATTTTTCAAAGTCGGGGATATTCAGCCTGGGGTTGCCAATGGTTTCGAGGTAAATGGCTTTGGTGTTTTTGTCAATATGTTTTACAAAACTTTCCGCATCATCCCCATTCGCAAAACGGGCTTCGATGCCCAGGCGTTTGAAAGCTACCTTAAACTGGTTATAGGTACCTCCATAGAGAAATGAAGTGGAAACAAAATTATCACCGGCCTGCAGGATATTATTCAGAGCGAGAAACTGGGCAGCCTGTCCGGAACCTGTTGCCAATGCGGCCACACCGCCTTCCAATGCGGCCAGGCGTTGCTCAAATACATCTGTGGTCGGATTCATGATACGGGTATAAATATTCCCGAATTCTTT
>CAZYTV010000098.1:0-14362 GCA_964650455.1 uncultured Chitinophaga sp.
CAGGGTTCCACCAGGGATCCACGATATATACATAATCTGCCGCCGTGAGGTTCAATCCGACACCCCCCGCTTTAAGCGAGATCAGGAAAACCCGAACCTCTTCATCGCGTTGGAAGCTCTGAATGGCTTTTTCCCGGTCAGGTGCCGATGTGCTTCCGTCAAAATATTCATACTTGATTCCCAGTTCGGTCAGTTTGGCCCGAATCAAAGCCAGCATACCCAGGAACTGGGAGAAAATTAATGCCTTATGATTACTCATATCCTCACTCAGTTCACGGGCCAGCTCATCCAGCTTGATGGAGTGATTCTCAAACTTCTCCTGCTCATTCAATATCGCGGGGGAGTCACAGATCTGCCGCAGCTTCATTAATCCCTGCAGGATCGTCAATTGTGATTTATGTATCCCCTGTGTTTCAATCGTACCCAGGATCTGGTTCCGGAAATCATTCCGGTAAGCATCATAAATACTGCGTTGTTCATCTTCCATTTCGCAGAACAGGATCATCTCCTGCTTTTCCGGAAGATCCTTGGCCACCTGCTCCTTGGTCCGGCGCAGGATAAAGGGATATAAAATTTTACGCAGGTGATCCTTGCGGTCCTGCTCTCCAAACTTATCAATCGGAATAGCAAATTCCTGGCGGAAGAATTCCATCGTCCCCAGCATACCGGGATTCAGGAAATTCATCTGGGCAAAAATATCGAAGGTATTATTCTGAAGTGGTGTACCACTCATGCATAAGCGGTTTTTCGAATTCAGTAAACAAGCGGCCTTGGTCACTTTGCTGGACGGATTCTTGATCGCCTGTGATTCATCGAGGATCACATAATCAAAGTCCACACTCATCAGCAATTTGATATCACTCCGCAACGTACCATAAGTGGTGATCGTTACATCATGATCGGTCAGCTCCTCTTTTACCCGGGTACGCAGCGCCCCGTGGTGAATCCGGTACGTCAGCGAGGGGGTGAACTTGCGGATTTCATTTTCCCAGTTATAGATCAGCGTGGTGGGACAAACCACAAGGGCTTTGAGTTTTCCCTGTTCCTGTTTATAAAATTCCATGAAGGACAGGGCCTGCACGGTTTTACCAAGACCCATATCATCTGCAAGAATACCGCCCCACTTAATGTCTTTGAGATAATTGAGCCATTGATACCCTGCTACCTGGTAAGGGCGCAGAATATTTTTCAACTGACTCGACGGATCGATCTCCCTGATCTTATTGAACTCCCTTAATTTTTCATATTTCTCTTCCAGTTGCACCACCAGTTCTTCCTCATCCCTGGTTTCATACAATTCATCCACCACACTCAGGTGAAAACGGGACAGTTTCAGTGAATCTGTTTTGCCCTCACCCACCCGGAACAGCAGTGAATATTTTTTCAACCACTCCTCCGGCAGGATGCCCAGGGTACCATCGCTGAGGTGTACAAATTGCTGTTTGTTGGCCAGTGCTCTTTTAACTTCTGCCACGGTAACTTTCTGATCACCAAAAAGAATATCCACCTTCGCATCAAACCAGTCAGTATTGCTGCTGATAAATATCTTGGTTTGCGGTTTGGCGGTATTGAAGCGGAAATTCTTCAGTGCTTCAAATCCAAAAACCGGTGTCTTGTTTTCCTTCATCGCATCCACAAAAAGGAAAAACCAGTTATTCTTCAGCACATCGGATCCCTTAAGGGCCAGTGTGGCCGAATCTTCGTTATAGACAAAATTGGAATGCAGGTTCTGCAGCGACTGGATGAATTCCTGTTCTTTCTCCCGGTTACGGTGCACTACCAATACTTTATCCACCTGCGGTACGATCACTTCATCCCGGTCCCTGGCTTTTGTTTCATAGCCTTTATAAGAGAAGGAAGGCTGGAACACGAGGTAGTCCCCTTTTTCCATCAGGAAAAGCTTCACATCCGGATTACCATCTTTCACTTCCTGTATCAGCGCTTTATCAAAATCCACTTTATGCTCACGGGCCAGGGGCATCACAAATTTCATCAGCGTATCCTGCCAGTCGGCGGTGGAAACGCTCATCTTTCCAGAAGGAAGGAACTTCTCCACCAGGTGAATCACATCATTGTTCTGCCAGAGATGAGCCTGGTTATTATACAAAAAGAATAAAGGCGTTTCTGCTTCATTGTCACCCAGGTCAAACTCAAGCGGACCTGCTTTTACCCGGCATTGTATACTGTAATGGGAGTTTTTGCGGATAATAAAATGCGGCTGTGCATTCTCGGACTGCAACTGCAGTTGTTCAAGATTACTGGTCTTAAACGCTTTTCTGCCCG
Source organism: uncultured Chitinophaga sp. (assembly GCA_964650455.1). Lineage (GTDB taxonomy): Bacteria > Bacteroidota > Bacteroidia > Chitinophagales > Chitinophagaceae > JJ008. The sequence goes on from CAZYTV010000098.1 coordinate 2,284, forward strand.
GCAATAAAAACACAAAGGGGTTACCCGTACAATCAATAAACAGTTTCTTCAGTTTGGGCAGTAAATATTCCGCCATCAGTTCCCTGGTCTCATCCGGCAGATCATCTTCTTCCTGGTGGATTATATTTTCCCAGATACCGGAGAAGGGGGAGTTCCGGCTGATGTATTTATTGATCTCCGCATCCTGCAACTTGCGCAACATGGTCAGCAACTCCCGGTCACCTTCCGGCAACTGGTCTGTATTCACATAGCGGCTGATATCCGTTTTCTCCACTTTACCGGTAAATGCATCCTGGTTATCATTCGGCTCACCAATCACCACATCTACGGTAAACCGCGGAAAACTTTTTTTATTGAAATTGAAGACCACACCCAGGCGCTGAGAGGGAGCCGGAGCGGGCTCATCGGTGATCACCAGATTTTCGGTTACAGTTTCCCTTTCCCTTTGCGGCAGCAATACCGGCCGGTTAGGAGCCGCCACCGGCGCCACCCGTTTGATAGAAGAATCCAGTACACGTAAAAAAGGTTTGCCGTCTTTATAGGCAAATTCAAATTTTCCTTTTAAATCATCGTCCAGGGAATAACCGTACGCTTCGAGTAGTTTATTCTTTTCCTTATCCCAGTTACGAATGCTGTCAAAATAACCAGCCCCATGTGCATTGAGCAACTGCAGCAATACGATCATCTTGGGCAAACAAAGCGGGTGACTTTCGTCTTCGTAATCACAACTGGTATCAAAATTCCGCTCTTCGTTTTTACGGATAATCACTTTATAGGGTTGCCCGTTCAGGGTAACCGATGCTTTAACGGTTTCGTTTTCCGCAAATTCAATCGTGGCCTTATTGGTACGTAAAAAAGTTTCCGCATCAATAAAAGTTTCCGGTGAACACAGCAGACGCAGCGTCTTCAGTTCTATTGATTTCATCTTGGCCACCGTATGCCGCTGATCGTACCGGATATTATCCGCCTGTAAGTGACCCCGGTCTATCAGTTCCTGAAGCTGGAACAGGGCAGCGGCTTCGTGCCGGCAGATATCGCCCAGGTTATAGGGACAGGCACAACGCATCGATGTGTCTTTAGGGTCTTTGAATTTCTGGATATAAACTTTATAGTAGGTGGAATAACTGTCATCTTTCACACGGAATACCGCTGATCCAAACAGATCATCATATTCCACCAGTTCTACAAAGCCGATTGCATGTATTTTCTTTCCACGCCGGATCACTTCATCCGTTCCATGGGTATATACATATTTAATAAGGTGCGGTAAGGCCATTCTGTATGTCAGTTTGCAGTTGGCAGTTGGCAGTTGGCAGTTGCAACAATTTTGATGCTGACTGCTGCCTGCAGGCTGCTGACTGGTTATTGGGCAATCGGCAAATCTAAATGAATCTGATGCGGATTTCCTCGTGAAATGGCCTAAATAATAAATTAATTTTTTTCCGGTTTTATCCCCGGAAAATGAAGTATCTTAGATGCCTTTTTTTATTTCGTAATCAGCTTCCCTTCGGTGTATACAGGCAGTACATTGGCCAGGTCCGGTGTCAGGCAAAAGTTAATATCCTCAATCAGTCCGAAGCGTTCCACCAGGCGGTGGTAATGCGTGAGTTTCGGTGCAAAATCACTCAGTTTGTTTTTATACTTCGCATACATGGTTTCTGCCATCAGCGAACTGTCACAGTGAATCGTAAATTGCCTCGAGAGGCGGTTGATCACGGCGCCGGCAAATAAAGTATCCTCAAGATTAAACCGGTCCTTCCAGCCGGCACAACCCAACACCACATTTTTCTTTTCGCTCACCAGGAAATCACAAACAGCAGAAAGGTTGGGGAATGAACCCGAGATAATGGTATCGGCATTGCGGTCCAGCGCCATCTGCAGTAAGCGGGTGCCGTTGGTGGTGGTCAGTACCAGGGTTTTATTTTCAATAAACTCCCGGGTATATTCCAATGGTGAATTACCATGCTGCAATCCTTCTGCGATCATACCATCCCGTTCACCGGCGGCAATTCCACCTATATTCCGGCTGATCTCAATAGCTTTGGGCACTGAATCAACAGGAATCACACATCGGGCACCGTTATATAAGGCGGAGGCAATAGTGGATGTGGCACGAAATACGTCAATGATCACCACCACGCTGTTGCTCAGATCATACAGATTCAATAGGGCCGGGGAGATCGATGTATAAAGGGAAGGTTTATGACTCATATCAGGGGGCAAAAATAATGCATTTACAGACCGGAGTCTCCCGTATAAAAAAATTTAGTGCTGTAGTCATGATTCAAAGCGTGGACCCGGGTCCAGGGGAGTTACTTAATCAATAACTTTCTCCACTTCGTACTCTCCGCATAATCCCGTATGGTATTGTTGCGGAGGTCCAGTAGTCTTTTCATATAATTGGTCAGGTAAAGGGCATTGAACCATTTGCCCAGCACCCCATAAGGTGTTTCAAAATGAAACAGATCGATCATGATCGTACCATTATCACAGGGCTTAAAATAATGTTCATGCTTCATCATCTTAAAATCACCCTGCATCTGTTCATCAATAAACATTTCCCCTCTTATGAGTTCGGTGATCTTTACCCGCATCAGCCGCTCTTTGAATAAATGCCTGGCCTTCCAGGTTACGGTTTCCTCTTTTTCAATCAGGCCAAAACGGGTTCCGGCCACCGCTTCTTCTTTAAAACGCGACATGGATTCTTTATGCAGGCCAATATGCCGGCTGAGGTCAAAGACCACATTGTAGGGAGCAGCAATAAAAGTGGTGAGATGGATCGTTGGCATGACAATGAAGGTTTATTCACAGAATCTGCCTTAAAATACAGGCTTCCTCCCCTGATGCAAAAACAGGACCACGGTTTATGCCGTGAAAGGAATTTTCGACACTTTGGCTTTCAGGAGTTTTTCCCGCACCTGGATGTAAATTGTCGCATCTATTCCCGCAAAATCTGGTCGTACATACCCCATGCCGATGGCTTTGCCGAGGCTGGGCGACTGGGTGCCGGAGGTCACCACACCCAGTGCATGGCCGTCCGCATCCTTTATTTCGTATCCATGACGGGGAATGCCTTTGTCCAGCATTTCAAAACCCACGAGCTTGCGGCTCACCCCTTCCGCTTTCTGTTTGGCAAACAGGTCTTTGGAGGTAAACTCTTTCGTGAATTTGGTAATCCAGCCCAGGCCGGCTTCCATAGGGGAAGTGGTATCATCAATATCATTTCCATAAAGGCAGAAACCCATTTCAAGACGGAGTGTATCCCGTGCACCCAGGCCGATCGCTTTTAATCCCTGCGGAGTACCGGCAGCAAAAATGGCATCCCAGATTTTATCCGCAGCACCATCCTTGTCTTCAAAATAAATCTCCACACCACCCGCCCCTGTATACCCGGTTGCACTCACCAGTACATTTTCAACTCCGGCAAATAAACCTTTTACAAATGTGTAGTATTTGAGGTTGATGATATCCATCTCCGTGAGTGGCTGTAGGATTTTGGTCGCATTGGGCCCCTGGATAGCCAGCAGGCAGGTCTTTTCGGATACATTGTGCATTTCCACCTTATCGGTATTATGCTGCGATATCCAGTTCCAGTCTTTTTCAATATTGGAGGCATTCACCACCAGCATATACACTTTATTCTCTTCCACGCAATAGACCAGCAGGTCATCCACAATACCGCCTTCGGCATTCGGCAGACAACTGTACTGAGCCTGGCCGTTTTTCAGTTTGGATGCATCATTAGTGGTCACCCGCTGAATGAGGTCCAGCGCTTTCTCTCCTTTTAAAATAAACTCACCCATGTGGCTCACATCAAATACACCGGCGTTTTTACGGACCGCTGCATGTTCATCATTGATACCGGTATAGGAGATCGGCATATTATAACCTGCAAAGGGGGCCATTTTAGCACCAAGTGCAATATGTTTTTGCGTAAAGGGGGTGTTTTTAACAGACATAGTATAATCTTAAAAGTCAGCAAAGTTAAGCGAATAAGTGTTAGGTGTATATAACAGAAAGACTCCCCTGGGGGGAGTCTTCCGGTGGACCGGACTTCAACGGTCCACCAACCATCCCGCAGGGCGGGACTTCAACCTCGGTTAAATTTCTTTACAACACCAGTGAACTCACCGGTGAGGGGATGCCCACAATATCTCCTTCCATGCGGGCGTCTTTCTTCCTTTTCAGGAGTGAAATCGATTTAGCCGCTTTTGCTTTTTCTTCCAGCTCTTTTATTTTACGTTCACTTTCCTCGCGGATCTTTCTTTTCTCTTCTTCCAGTTGCTGGCGGGCTTCTTCATCCGGATTAGTAACCGGGGCTATGGCAGTATCCTTACTGTTATACCGGTAGTTGCCGGTATTGCTGCGCCGGGGCTCTGAAGTGGATTGCATGACACCATCCTGCTGCAGTTTGCCGTCAATACCCATGGTGTAATCCACGCCGGTAAAGAAGGAAAATTCATAATCATTTTCTACGGAGATACCGACATTACGACGGTTCCTGCGGTTTACGGTGACCCGCCCTATATGCAGCTTCTCTGTTACAGAGGGATCAAAGCGGATCTTCTTTCCTTTAGGCACCTGTATCAGGATACCCACCTGCTGTATTCTGTATTTGCTTTTCTTGCCAATAGCATATCCGCTGGCCAGGTCAAGCAGGCTGTCCTGCTGCAGGGCACTGTAACTGAATTCTGAAGCACGTATCCTGGCTTCCTCATCCGTACGGCCGTTGGCAGAACGACGGACGGTTACATGATAGAGTGTATCTGTGGAGGCGCTTACATCAAACCATACATTGGCCAGCCGCATGCTGTCGCCGGTGAAATCCCAGCCGTTGATATCTCCATCCACCCATCCGTAATTGCCGGTATATTCTAATTCAGGCTGAGATACCGTCACCACCAGCTTTCCTTTCGGTGTACTGAATGTGGTTGCTTCATAATCCTTAATATCACTCCGGCTGAAATCACGGCCCAGGCTGGTGATCAGCAGGATCAGGGAGATCCAGCCCAGGGTCCAGAGTGCACCAAAAGTCCATCCCAGGTAGTTGCTGCCGGCCCTGGCATTCATAATGCGACGAACCACCCAGACAATAAAAGCGATCAGGGGTACCAGCATAAAGAAGATCAGGGTGCCCCAGGCATATACCTGCTGCCAACTGCTGGACCAGAGGAACTCATTCAATCCCCACCACTGCGGCATGCTGAAGAGAATAGCTATAACGGCGATGAACAACGCAAAGGCAATAGTTCCGAATATAAACAGGAAAAAAACTTTGAATAATACACCAATCGCATGACCAATACCGCCACCGGATTTACGTACGGTCTGGTTTACCTCTGAGGCAAACTCACGGCCTCTGGTATTTGAAAATTCTTTGGCCTTGCTGGAAAACTGTTGAGCGGTTTCTTTCACTTCATCCCCCCAGCCTTTCATGCGGTCCTTCATATTATCCACTCCGTCTTTTACATTCTGGCGGATCGTGTTCACATCCACTTTCTCCCCACGCATTTCCATTTTCTGATAGGTGGTTCTTGCTTCGGGTAATACAATCCAGAGAACGATATAGATCAGGATAAATGTACCAGAGATCGAACTGAAGCCGATATTCCAGAACAGGTCAAAATCATTCCAGCGAAATCCATTGAGAGAACTGAACAGAATGTTCAGAATCAGCGGGGCAGCAAAAACCAGGCGCACCGTTGAAGTGCTCCTGCCAAAATAAGCCGCTAAACCACTGGCCACACCACCAATAACTTTTTCTTCCGGATTCCTGAACAAACGCTTACCGGTATATTCTTCGAGGTCCTTCGGGGGTAAAATAATCCACATAATGATATAAGCCAGGAAACCCAGTCCAAAACCACCAAAAGTGATAATGGCAAAGAGGATACGCACGATCGCAGGATCCACATTCATATACGCGGCAATACCACTACATACACCGCCGATAAACTTATCGCTGCTGTCGCGGTACAAACGGCCACGGGGCGCTTTTTCCCTTTCCCCCTGTTGAGTGCTGCCGGTATGGCTGCTGTTTTGTTGCTGGTACTGCTGTTGGTTGCTTTGGCCTGACTGGTTACCCTGCAGGGGAATTTCTCCGGCAGGACTTACTTCTTCTGCTTCAAAGTCTTCCGGCCGGCCCATCGATGTGGCAATCTCTTCCACATCAGCATCTGTAATACAGGATGCCCCCTTGCGCACTTTTTCACTCATCAACTCCGCAATCCGGCTTTCAATATCATTGATGATTTCATCACGGCTCTCTTCATGGGCAAAATAGCGGCGCAGACTCTCAATATAGGCCTGCAGTTGCTCGTAAGCAGCATCTTCGATCGGGATGACCCGGCCACTGAGGTTTATGTTAATAATCTTTTTCATGATTCAGGTATTTGGTTGAAGTTGGTTGGTTAGTATTGAAAAGGGTGTTCAGGTTTTTTACTCGTCAGGGCATTTACCCCGTTGGAAAGCTCATTCCAGGTTTGCTCCAGCTCCTTGTAAAACCCTTCTCCTTTTTCCGTCAGGGAGAAATATTTCCGGGGCGGACCTGAATTGCTTTCGACCCATCGGTAGGTCAGCATACTCGCATTCTTAAGACGGGTTAACAAAGGGTAAAGCGTGCCTTCCAGGATTTGAAGATTGGCCGCCTTCATCTCTTCCACAATATCACTCGGATAAGCCTCGCCCCGGCGAATGATGGAGAGAATACAGAATTCCAGTATCCCCTTCCGCATCTGGCTTTGTGTGTTTTCGATATTCATACTGGTTCAGTTTAATGAATCTGTACCAAAGATAATGTCATATTTGGTACTATGCAAAACAAAGTACCTTATTTATTTTTGTTCTTTTTTCCTTTTCTGAACCATTTTTTCCTAACTATTTCGTTTTGTGAGTATTATACCCATTTTTTCCAAGTAACAGCAGACTTCTTTCTACATGAGTGGTTATTGGCAGTGATGAACGATATTTAGCATCAACCGGTATATTTTTCCGATTTTTACCCCAATAACAATGAAAAAGACCTTTTTTTTCGCAATTACCCTGATTTTAGTCCTTGGCGCCTGTTCCGATAAATACATGGCCTACCGGAGCCAATATCCGTTCAAAAGCACGGACGGACGGCCCGATTTCAGTCAATTGGACTACTGGGCCGCCCATCCCTGGAAAAAAGACCCTTCAGACAGTATCGCCCCTTTCCTCCGTTTTGAAAACCGGGACAGCCTGGCCGATGTGTTTTTCCTGCACCCCACCACTTTTACCAAAAAGAGGGATTCGGCAACAGCAAACGCCGCCATTGATGATGCATATATCAATGCGAAAACAGACTACAGTACGATCTTATATCAGGCCAGTGTATTCAACCAGCAAAGCCGGGTATTCGCCCCGCGTTACCGCCAGGGACATCTGCAGAATTTCTATTCAGGAGATACTACAAAAAGCAAGGCCGCTTTTGAACTGGCTTATACAGATATCAAAGCGGCATTCAGCTATTACCTGGCCCATTATAACCAGGGCAGGCCCATCATCATTGCCGGACATAGCCAGGGAGCCTTGCTGAGTGAACGGCTTTTGAAAGAGTTCTTTGAAAATAAACCACTGGCAAACCAACTGGTAGTGGCCTATATCATTGGCTGGCCCGTACCTGGTCATTATTTCAGCACACTGAAAGTCTGTAACGACTCCATTCAAACCGGCTGTTTCTGCAGCTGGCGGACTTTCCGTAAGGGTTACAGGCCTGCCTATTTAAATAAAGAAAACGACACGGCATGGGTCACCAATCCACTGAACTGGACCACAGGTAATGAGTTTGTCAGCCGCAAACAGAATAAAGGAGCCCTGATCCGCTACAAAAAACTTTACCGGAAAAGCACCGATGCACAGGTCAGGGACGGCTTACTCTATACCCGTAAACCCCGGTTTCCCTGGAGCTTCCTTTACCGGAGCAAAAACTATCATGTAGGGGATATCAACCTGTACTATATCAATCTCCGGGAAAATGTGCAGACCCGCATCCGTTCCTTTCTGCAGCGAAACTGATATTTCGATTATTCATTGGCGTTATTTGCCCGCATCCATTCTTTTTCCGGAGCGGTTAATTTCACTACGGCATATTTTTTCACCTGGGTGATACTCATTTCATCCAGCACATCGACCACCTGTTTATACTGAGCCCCTTCAGCAGGTTTTACCAGGATCATCAGCCCCTCCCTGCCTTCCTTATCCGGCCGGGTATCCAGCCATTGCTGCCTTTCCGTAATTTTTGTCCGGAGTCCATCCTGCCCGGCGCCGCTCAGGCGTATCACCCGCCCTTCAGCCTTCGCCTGCTCCCAGGACCCGGTATAATACCAGATCTGGTCCTGTTGATCCAGTAATACGGTTATCGCGTTACTTTCTCCCAGATCAAGAGGCGGGCCATCCTTGGCATGGCCAGGCTCATCGCTGTGGGCTTGCTGAGTTCGGTGGTTATTACAAAAAAACTGATCAGCAGGAAACCCAGGTCTACCATTGGAGTCATATCAATCCTTAACTGATGTTTTGCGGGACGTCTTACACCTGCCCGTTTCCGTTGCACCGGCATTTCATTATCTATGGTTGCCATAAGCGTTGTTTTCAAATCAGATACAGGGACTGATTTTTTCCAAAAAAATCATTGCGGCCAATGATAGCAGTCATGGCCATTTTCCCGGAACTGTGTTAACTTCCGTACAAACCTTCAGCAATGAAAACCATTATTGTTCCTACCGATTTTTCACCGATTGCCACCAATGCCATACATTATGCAATCGATATGTCAAAAAGCGTGAATGCCAGTTTATTACTGTTGCATGTATACCAGGTACCGGTGAGTTTTACCGACACACCCATTGTACTGGTATCCATTGAAGACCTGCGGAAGGGAGCTGAAGAACAGATTACCCGGTTGAAAGAAGAAGTGGAACACCTGACATCCGGCAACCTGAAAGTATATACAGAAACGAGGCTGGGCAATGTAGCCGATGAACTGGAAAACCTCTGCAATAAAATCAATCCCTTTGCCGTGGTCATGGGTACCAAGGGTGCTTCAGGCGTCGAACGGATCCTGTTTGGCAGCAATACCCTCACCGCAATCCGCCATCTTACATGGCCCGTGATCTGTGTGCCTCCCGGTAAAACCTATGGCAATGGCATAAAAAAAATCGGTTTTGCCTGCGATTTCAAAGACGTGGTGAAGACCACCCCAACCCATTATATTGTTGATTTTGTAAAAGAATTTCACGCAGAACTGGATGTGCTGAATGTGGACTACCACAACAGACATTTCAAACCCGAAACACCGGAACAGTCCATCCTGCTCCATACCATGCTGGAAGAAGCCAACCCTTCCTATCACTTTATTGAACATGCCGATATTGAAGATGGCATCAATGAATTTGCTGAAAAAAACAACCTCGATCTCATCATCACCATTCCCAAAAAACACCGCTTGCTGGAAGGCGTATTCAAACCGAGTTCCACCAAACAACTGGTTTACCAGTCACATGTACCGGTGATGTGTGTGCACGAATGAGAGAATAGTAAATAGGAAATAGTTAATAGGGGCGTACTAAGGATGTTTTACTAAAATAAGATCCGCCCGAATATCAGCATTTCTCCACCCCCTATTCTCTATTTACTATTTTCTATTAACTAGAATTCCGCGCTTCCCGGCGTCCTCGGAAAAGCAATCACATCCCGGATATTCGTCATCCCTGTAACAAACTGCACCATCCGTTCAAAACCCAATCCGAAGCCTGCATGCGGTACGGTACCAAAGCGACGGGTATCCAGGTACCACCAGAGTTCCTCCATCGGAATGCCGATCTCTTTCATCCGGTTCTCCAGGTTCTCCAGGCGCTCTTCCCGCTGTGAACCACCCACAATTTCACCAATACCTGGTGCCAGGATATCCATGGCAGCCACCGTGTTTTGTCCGGGCGCACAACCATCATTCTGCCGCATATAAAAGGCTTTGATGGCCGCCGGATAATTATACAGGATTACCGGTTTCTTAAAATGTTTTTCCACCAGGTAGCGCTCATGTTCACTTTGCAGATCCATTCCCCAGCCCGTGACCGGGTACTGGAATTTCTTTTTCTTATTGTGATTGCTCTCCCGCAGGATTTCAATCGCATCGGTATAAGTGAGCCTTTCAAAATTATTATTCAATACGAACTCCAGTTTTTCGATGAGTCCCATTTCACTGCGTTTGTCCTGCGGTAATTGTTTTTCTTCCTCCGCTAAACGTTGTGACAGGAATTCCAGGTCCTCCCGGTTATGCTCCATGGCATATTTAATGATATACCGGATGAACTCTTCGGCCAGGTTCATATTGTCTTCGAGATCATAGAAAGCCATCTCCGGTTCAATCATCCAGAACTCTGCCAGGTGACGGGTGGTATTGCTGTTCTCTGCACGGAAAGTAGGACCAAACGTATAGATTTCACCGAAAGCGGTGGCGCCCAGTTCACCCTCGAGCTGTCCGCTTACGGTAAGATTGGTGCTGCGCCCGAAGAAGTCTTCTTTAAAATTGATCGAACCATCATCCTTCTTAGGAGCAGTGCCATCAATCGGCAATGTAGTCACCCGGAACATTTCTCCGGCCCCTTCCGCATCACTGGCCGTGATGATTGGCGTATGCATGTATACAAATCCTTTTTCATTAAAGAATTGGTGAATGGCAAATGCCAGCGAATGACGTACACGAAATACAGAACCGAACGTGTTGGTACGGAACCGCAGATGGGCGATCTCACGAAGAAACTCCAATGAGTGTTTCTTCGGCTGCAACGGATATTTTTCCCCGTCACTATCACCCAGTACCTCAAGCGTAGCCGCGTTCAGATCCATTTTCTGTCCTTTCCCCAATGAAGGCACAGCGACTCCTGTTACTTTCAGTGAAGCCGAAGTCGTGATCCGTTTCAGTATTTCATCCGGAAACTTTCCCAGTTCCAGCACTACCTGTAAATTATTATTGGTACTGCCATCATTCAATGCGATAAACTGGTTGTTGCGAAAGGTGCGCACCCATCCCATTACCGTTACTTCCTGTCCGGCCGGCTCTGTGGCCAGCAGCTCCCTGATCTTGATTCGTTTGTTGAACATACTGTCGTTTTTTCCGAGGTGCAAAGGTAAAGCATGAAAGTCAGCATTGAGCGGGGAAGGGGGTTTTAACGTAATCCATTGTAATTCTGTGTAATGTCTGTATATACTTAGTGGACAAAGGGGGTCAAAAATTTTTGGTTTTGCCGAATTAGCTGTATACTTGCAGCGGAAAGAGGCCGATAAGTTTAGCTCTCCATAGCATTTGGCTCATCATTTACCTGCCTGTTTCATTCAAATTAACTCAAATTTTCACATTACAAGATTGGTGACCGCGAGTTGTGACTAACCTCAAGTTTTTTTTATGTATGACATTCTCCAACTGAACGACATGCTCGTTCCTGAACTGCTGGATATAGCCGAGCAGCTGAAAATTCCCAATGCCAAAAAGCTGAGTAAACAGGATCTGGTCTATAAGATTCTTGACAGCCAGGCGATTGCCGGTTCCAAAGGGGCTAAACCCGTTGAAGACGGTAAACGCAAGCGCATAGTGAAAACAAGTACCAGTACCGGAGGCAGTGAAGAAGCCGTTGTCGAAAGTGGCGGAGAAGAGAAACCTGCCCCTAAAAAACCGAATATGCCGATTAAAAAAGAAGCCCCTGTTAAAAAAGCCCGGAAGAAGCACGATGAAAAGCCGCAGGTAGATGGTAACAGTACAGAAGAGCAGGGTCAAGACCAGGAACAAGAACAAGCTTCGGGTAATAATAATAATAATACCGAAATCAGCTTAGACAGCAAAACCGAACAACTGGCCCAGGCAATTCTTAATGAGGCCAGTCAGCAGGCCGGCGAAAATCCCGCTACTGCCAATAAGTTTTATCCCCCCCGGCGCGAACAGCAGTTCAACGTGGAATTCGATGGGGTGATTCTCGGTGAAGGAGTATTGGAAATGATGCCCGACGGATATGGTTTCCTCCGCTCTTCTGATTACAACTACTTGTCTTCTCCCGATGATGTATAT
>CAZYTV010000099.1:0-14268 GCA_964650455.1 uncultured Chitinophaga sp.
CTTTCAGAAAATTAAAATGCCGGATGCCAGACAGCTTGCCGCTTATACTAAGCAAGCCATTGAAAATACTATGCAGGCAGTGCGTGTGAACGATAATGGGAAGAATCCACTGCCTGCATTGCCAAAACTCAGGCAAAGTCCGGTAAAGTACATTGTGTATATCACCAAGGAGAACAGGACTTATGATGAAGTGCTGGGGCAAATGAAAACCGGGAAAGGCGACCTGACCCTGGCCCGCTATGGAGTAAATGTAAATGTCTATGGGAAAAATGATACCCTGAAAGTGAAGGATGCCAACGTGATGCCCAATCATACCAAACTCGCGGGGGAGTTCGCATACAGTGATAATTTTTATTGTGACAGTGATGCTTCCATTCACGGACACCACTGGATGATGGGCGTGATACCCAATGAATGGGTGGAAACCAACTCCAGCGTCAGTAAATCGGTTTCTCTTTTTTCAAAGGCACACGGAAGACGGTTCCCCGGAAGTACCGGAAGTATGGATCCGGAGGATTATGCGGAAACCGGCGGGTTATGGGAAGCGCTGGAGAGGAATAAAGTATCCTTTTACAATTTTGGTGAAGCCAATGAAACTGCCCATGTACGGGAAGAATGGCATGATACATTAACCGGGGCAGCCCATGGGGTGATGGTGCCGATGCAGAAAGCATTATGGAGCCGTACCTCTCATTATTATGCCGGTTATAATACCAATATTCCCGATCAGTTCAGGATGGAGCAATTCGAAGCAGAATTTACCCGGATGTGGCTGAATGGTAAAGAGGAAATGCCGCAGTTGCTTACCATACAGGTTCCCAATGATCATGGGGCGGGTTCCCGGCCGGATGATGGTTATCCTTATGTACACTCCTATATGGCCGATAATGACCTGGCTGTGGGAAGAATCCTGCATTTTCTATCCAGGACCCGGTACTGGAAGAATATGCTGGTAATCGTTACCGAGGATGATCCGCAGGGTGGCGTGGATCATATCGATGCACACCGGAGTGTGCTGATGATGGCCGGACCTTATGTAAAACGGAATTATGTATCCCATGTTCATGCTAACTTTGGATCTATACTCAAAGTCATTTATAATATACTGAATGTGCCCTATGTGAACCAGTATGATATAACAGCAACTTTACTGCAGGATTTTTTTACGGAAAAACCTGACTATACTCCGTATACTTTCGTTTACCCGGATAAAAGGGTTTTTGATGCCGATAAGGCAATGAAAAAGTATAACCGGGCTATCGATTGGCGTAAAGTGGAACAGGGACCGAAAATGGACGACGAACATGAACAACGAACGGATCATTATAAATCCAAAAACAAAACAGATGAGAAATAAAATTGGCATACTGCTGCTGCTTGCCTCAGTGATTTCAGGGGAAGCTTTTTCACAATCACCTGTACTGCTTCCCAATGGCTGGAAATTATCTCCCGCAGGCCGCTCCCTGGCCCTGGGTGATCTGCCGCTGAATATGGCGGTCAGCCGCTCCAAAAAATGGATCGCTGTCACTAATAATGGCCAGAGCGTGCAGAGTATTCAACTCATTGATCCGGCAAAAGAGAAAGTACTGGACGTGGTGGAATTACCCAAATCCTGGTATGGATTAAAATTCAGTCCGGATGAAAAACATCTGTATGCAAGCGGGGGTAATGACAACTGGATATTAAAGTATGCAATCATAAAGAACAAACTAAAGCTGACAGATAGTATCCTGCTCGGGAAAAAATGGCCCGAGAAAATATCACCGGCCGGTATTGAACTCGATGCCACAGGTAAAACCATGTACGTGGTTACCAAAGAGAATAATTCACTGTATGTGCTGGATCTTCCTTCGAAGACGATCCTCCACCAACTGGACCTTGTTGAACCCGCCTATGCCTGCCTGCTTTCACCTGATAAAAAGGATCTTTTTATTTCTCTCTGGGGGGATAAAAAAGTAGTAGTGTACAACCTGGTCAGCCGCACGATTCAGTCAACAATAAACGTGGGAGAAAACCCCAATGAATTATTGTTGTCCAAAAACGGCAAATACTTATTGGTGGCCAACGCCGGTGATAATTCTGTTGCCGTGATTGACGTTGCCACCCGTAAAGTGCTGGAAGTGCTGAATGCAGCACTTTATCCGGATGCTCCGACAGGTTCCGCCAGTAACGGACTGGCACTGAGTGAAGATCAGCGGACACTTTTTGTAGCCAATGCCGATAATAATTGCCTGGCGGTATTTGATATCAGTAAGCCGGGTTTCAGCCAGTCCAAAGGATTTATTCCAACCGGCTGGTATCCTACCAATGTAAAAGTGATCGGAAAGAAAATATTTGTCAGTAACGGGAAAGGCTTTACCTCTAAGCCCAATGCCAAAGGCCCGGATCCGACTAAAAGAGACCAGGATGTAAATTACCAGCAGGGGGATTACCGCAGCAAACAGAGCCGTATCGAATATATTGGTGGTTTGTTTAAGGGCACATTGAGCATTATTGATATGCCAGGGGAAAAAGTTATGGCTGCTTATTCAAAAACGGTTTATTCAAATACCCCTTATACAAAAGAAAGGGAACTGTTGTCCAACGGGGAAGCAGGCAATCCTGTGCCCATGAAAGTTGGCGGGCCTTCGCCCATTAAATATGTGTTTTATGTCATCAAGGAAAACAGGACCTATGACCAGGTACTGGGCGATATGCCCGGTGGCAACGGGGATACGAGTCTTGTATTATTCGGGAAGAATATCACACCCAACCAGCATAAACTGGCATCTGAGTTTGTATTACTCGATAATTTTTATGTAGATGGTGAAGTCAGTGCCGACGGACATAACTGGAGTACAGCCGCCAATGCCAATGACTATCTCGAGAAAACCTGGCCTACCAGTTATGGAGGACGTGGCGGAAGTTATGATGCAGAGGGTAACCGGGAAGTATCCAATCCGGACCGCGGATTTATCTGGGATTATTGTAAGCGGGCCGGTGTTTCTTTCCGTACCTATGGGGAATTTGCAGACGATTACAAAGCCAATTATAAAACCCTGGAGAACAATTTTTGTCCCTACTATACCAGTTGGGATGAGTCGGTCAGGGATACCAGCCGTTTTTACCAATGGAAAAGAGAGTTTGATTCACTGCTCACCGTGAATGCTGTCCCGCGGTTTAATTCGCTTCGTTTTATCAATGATCATACAGAGGGACAGCGCCTGGGTAAGCCCACTCCATTTGCCCATGTGGCGGATAACGACCTGGCCGTAGGTATGTTTGTCGAATACCTTTCCAAAAGCCCGATCTGGAAGGAGACAGCCATTTTCATTGTGGAAGATGATGCACAGAACGGACCGGATCATGTGGATGCACACCGTACCACGGCTTACCTGGCTGGCGGCTTCGTAAAAAGAAAATTAATCGACCATACCATGTATTCCACCTCATCCATGCTTCGGACCATCGAACTGATCCTGGGATTACCACCTATGAGCCAGTATGATGCCGCTGCGGAACCCATGTGGCGTTGCTTTACATCCAGCCCCGATATGTCCCCTTTTTTATCCGTACCGGCCCTGGTGGATCTGAATGAAAAAAATACAAAAAATACACCCAGTG
Organism: uncultured Chitinophaga sp.; assembly: GCA_964650455.1. Taxonomy (GTDB): domain Bacteria; phylum Bacteroidota; class Bacteroidia; order Chitinophagales; family Chitinophagaceae; genus JJ008. Next base: position 3,604 of record CAZYTV010000099.1, read on the forward strand.
CCCGGCTGAGCGAAGCATTTGACTGGAGTAAAGAAGATGCGATTCCCGATCTCGTCTTCAGTGAAGTAATCTGGAAGGCTGTAAAGGGTGAAAACAGCACCCTACCTGCACCCCGGAGAAGTGCTTTTTTAAAAAAATCGGATCAGGAAGAGAAATAAAAAGCATGTATGAGAAGAAATTGCTGGGTGATTTTATTTTTTATGAATTTATTATTGAAAAGCCAGGCGCAGGCACCGGCTACTGATTCTGCGGGGCAATCGCTGGATGAAGTGGTACTGACTGCACTTCGGACCAAACAACCCGGCTTAAGAGTACCTTATACAATCAATACGGTTACCGCCCGTGATCTGAAAGAGTTTAGTCCCAGGAGTACCCCCGAGGCTTTAATGAACCTGCCGGGTGTGTTTATTCAAAAAACAAATCACGGAGGTGGTTCACCCTTTGTCAGGGGCCTGACCGGTAACCAGACGCTGTTATTGGTGGATGGAGTACGGGTGAACAATTCCACCTTCAGATACGGACCCAATCAATACCTGAATACAATTGATATGTACACTATTGGCAGGATTGAAGTGGCCAAAGGAACCGGTTCTGTTCAGTACGGTACAGATGCAATGGGTGGTGTGGTGCAGATTTTTACCAGGGAACCGGAATATTCATTGACCGGAAAGAAACTGAATGGCCGCTTAACCGGTAAGTATATGACCGGGGGAATGGAAAAGACAGGCCGCGGGGAAATAACGTATGCGGACAATCAGTTTTCTGTACTGGCCGGTGTCAGTAAAAAGGATTTTGGCGACCTGATCGGTGGAGATACAACTGGTAAACAATCCCCCTCCGGTTATGAGGAATGGGGAATGGATATCAGTGCGAAACTCCGGGTAAATCAAAACAGCAGCCTGCAGTTGCTGAGCCAGGTTGTACAACAACAACATGTACCGGTTTACCATAAAATACAACTGGAGAATTACCAGTTGAATGAAATGGATCCCCAGCAACGCTTTTTCAGTTATGCCCGCCTTAAAACGGTGAATGGATCCAGGTTTTTCAGGGAAACCGAACTGACGATTTCATTACAGGAAGGAGCGGAAGGCAGGAATAACCGGAAAAATAACAGTCTTTTTTTGCGGAAAGAGCGGGACAGGGTAAGGACGGCAGGAATGACCGCGGAAATTTTCTCCGCCATCACAGAACAATGGACAGCCAATTCCGGTATTGAGGTTTACCTGGATAAAGTGTTCAGTTCAAGAGCGGATATCAACCTCTCCACCGGCATCACAGAACATAAAAGAGGGTTATACCCCGACCGGTCAGCCTATGGTAGTTTTTCAGCATATTCCCTTCATCATTTCAATATTGGCCGCTGGGTGATCGATGCAGGTATCCGTTTCAATCAGTTCTCCGCAAAAATTCCGGATTCCAGTCTTGGCGAGGTACGGATACAACCATCGGCAGGGGTGTACAATACTGCTTTGTTATACAAGATCAACAGGACCCAGTCCGTCTACCTCTCTTACAGCAGTGGATTCCGCGCTCCGAATGTGGATGATATGGGTACGCTCGGCATTGTTGACTTCAGGTATGAGCTTCCGGCCACCGGTTTACAACCTGAAAAATCAGCACATACGGAATTGGGGTATAAACTTGCCGGGAAAAGAATAAGTGCTGCTGCCGCTTTATTTTATATGGATATTTCCAACCTGATTACAAGGGTTAAAGAAGAAGGCCAGGTGATAAATGGGTACCCCGTTTACCGGAAGGAGAATACAGATGCTGCTTTTTTAAGGGGTGCTGAATTTTCTTTTTCTGCTCAGCTTTTCAAAAAGCTCGAAATGAAAGCCGGGCTTGCTTATACATTTGGACAAAGCCTGACCAAACAGGAACCACTACGCAGGGTACCGCCTTTGAACTGTAGATGGATGGTCAGCTACAGGAAAAGGGATTGGTTTACCGGGGCAGAATGGCTGTTTGCTGCTGCACAGCAAAGACTGGCCCAGGGTGACAAGGAAGATAACCGGATTCCTGTTGGCGGAACTCCGGGCTGGAACCTGCTGAATATTTATGCTGGGTGTACCCTGAACCGGTTTAGTTTGTCAACCAGTCTTCAGAATATCTTCAATACTGATTACCGCACCCATGGTTCTGGTATCAACGGGGTGGGACGTAGTGCCTGGCTTTCTGCCACTCTTAAATTCTGATCCGTAACCGGGTTTTGCTTACAAAGAATTAAAGGTTTGTTGACGCAGGCTTAACAGGCTTGCTGCCGCTTCCATCTACCTTTCGGCAAATATTTACTATGTCTGTAAAACTGGCGGTTTTTGATATGGCAGGCACCACTGTCATGGACAGTAATAATGTGGCGCATGCATTTATAAATGCTTTTGATAATCACGGGCTCACGATCTCGGGAGAAGATGCCAACCCCCTGATGGGGTATCATAAACCACTGGCCATCCAGATGATGCTGGAGAAACTGGGGGTGGATCCGGATCCGGAAATGATCGAAGAGATCCATGCTGATTTTGAAAATGAGATGATCGATTTTTATGAGTACGACCCTACGGTAAAACCCATGCCCGGCGCCGAGGATATTTTTCTGCAATTAAAAGAAAAAGGGATACGCATTGCCCTGAATACCGGTTTTTCAAAGCGGATTGCAGATGCCATTGTTCACCGTTTTCAATGGATAGAGAAAGGACTCGTGGATGATTATATCGGGAGCAATGAAGTGGCCATGGGAAGACCCTATACCTACATGATCAGTGAACTGATGAAAAGAGCGGGGGTGGAAGATGCCGGAGATGTTATTAAAATAGGCGATACGCCGGTTGATATTGAGGAAGGAAAAAACGCCGGTTGCCGCTACGTGATTGCTATGACCACCGGCGCCTCGGCACATGAGGTTCTGGAAGCAGGTAAACCGAGTCATATCCTGAACCAGCTTTCCGATTTACCTGCCATCCTGCAATAATGAATACATTGTCGCTGCGCCTGTCCAGGAAAGAGTGGCAGGTTTCCATGCTGGCTGCGCTTTCCGCTTTTTGTGTGTACACCTGTATGTATGCCTTTCGTAAACCATTTACGGCAGCAGATTTTTCAGGCCTGCGTTTTGCCGGGGTGGATTACAAAATATGGCTCGTCATTGCCCAGACCATCGGGTATACGGCAAGCAAATTTTTTGGAATTGGCTTTATCGGGTCTATGCAGACTGATAAACGGGCCCCCGCCATACTTAAACTGATTTTTCTTTCCTGGATATCCCTTTTGTTTTTTGCGTTGTTTCCGGCACCCTTTAATTTATTGTTTCTGTTTTTTAACGGGTTTCCGCTGGGGGTAATCTATGGCCTGGTATTCAGTTATCTCGAAGGAAGAAGAACCACCGAATTGCTGGGAGCTGTTTTATCGGCAAGTTTCATCTTTGCTTCGGGCTTTGCTCAGTCAGCAGGGAAATATGTATTGATTGAATGGAATGTGTCTGAATACTGGATGCCCTGGGTTACTGGCCTGCTCTTCTTCCCGGTGCTCATTTTATTTACCTGGTTACTGGATAAAACGCCATTGCCGGATCAGCGCGATGTGAGCTCCCGCACAGAACGTAAGCCAATGAGCCGGAAAAGGCGAAGGGATTTTATTAAAACATTTTTCCCCGGGTTACTCCTGCTGATTTCATCCTATGTGATGCTGACCATAGTCAGGGATTACCGCAGCAACTTTGCTTCCAATATGTGGAATGAACTGGGGTATGCAAATAATGCTTCCGTATTTACACAAAGTGAACTTCCTGCTTCCCTGCTGGTGTTGGTGCTGATGAGCTTACTGATCCTGATCCGGAAAAATATACGGGCATTGCTGATTAATCATATCGTGATTATCGCCGGGTTTTTAATCTCCATTTTCAGCAGCATTCTTTTCCTCGAAGACGGCATATCCCCGTTCTGGTGGATGACACTCAGCGGCATAGGTCTGTATATCGGGTATGTCCCTTTTAACTGTATGTTATTTGAACGGCTGATCGCCAGTTTCCGCTATGTCAGTAATGCCGGATTTATTATTTATGTGGCGGATTCATTCGGTTACCTCGGCAGTACGGGCATATTATTTGTAAAAAATTTCACCCGGATGGATCTTTCCTGGACAGGGTTTTTTATCCGCCTGGTGCTGATTGGTTCAATAGCCGGCATACTACTGGTAATCCTGGCTGCTCTATATTTTAAAAAGAAACACAGAAATAGTTCACCCCGTTTAATGGAGTAATCGTATGCAGAAAAAGGCAGTTGTTATCGGAGCAGGTATTGCCGGACTGGCATCAGCCAGGGCCCTGGCATTGAAAGGCTATAAAGTTAAAGTGATCGAGCGCAGTGATCAGGCGGTCGGGGCTTCCATCCGCAATTTTGGAATGGTATGGCCGGTGGGTCAGCCCGAGGGGGAACTGTATGAAACCGCGCTCCGTTCCAGGAGTATCTGGAAAGAAGTTTGTACGGAAGCCGGTATCTGGTTCGACGAAGTGGGTTCCCTGCACATGGCCTATGCGCCGGATGAGTGGGAAGTGATGAATGAATTTGCTGCGAATGCAGATAAGAAACGGGGGTGCCGGGTTCTTTCAGCCGCTGAAACCAATAGTAAATCGGGGGCAGTGATCAGTTATAAATTGCAGGGAGCACTCTATAGTCCGGATGAAGTGATCATTGATTCCAGAAGAGCCATTGCAGCTATTCCTGCCTGGCTGGAAGAAAAACATGGGGTGGAGTTTATCTGGGGCAGGGCAGTAACGGCGGTACGTTATCCCGTTGTGGAATTGGGGAAGGATACAACTGAAGCCGACCTGGTGGTGGTATGCAGTGGCGCCGATTTTGAAAACCTTTTTCCTGAAATATATGCCGAAGCACCACTCACCAAATGCAAATTGCAGATGATGCGGATGGCCGCCCAGCCGGAGAACTGGCGGATCGGGCCGGCCTTATGTGGTTCTTTATCGCTGATCCATTACAAAGGATTTGCCATAGCCCCCTCCCTCAGTAAATTAAAGCAAAGATACCAGGAGGAATATGCGGATTACCTTAAATGGGGTATCCATGTAATGGTTGCCCAAAATGAAACGGGGGAACTCACGATCGGAGACTCTCATGAATACGGAAATACCCATGACCCGTTTGACAAACTTTCTATTAATCAGTTGATTCTGGATTACCTGAAATCATTTGCCCGTTTCAGGGATGAACGACTGATCGAATCATGGAACGGCATCTATCCCAAACTTACTAATGGGGCTGATTATTTATTCCTGCAACCAGAAGACGGCGTATTTATTTTTAATGGACTCGGCGGTGCCGGAATGACCTTGTCCTTTGGCCTGGCAGAAAAACTGATGAAGGAATTTTAAAGACAAGTATATGGATGAAAGCAGGCGGAAATTGCAGGAAGAAGGGGATATTAATTTTTCTGAAGGCCGGCAGGAATGGTACCGGACACTGGATAAACAGACCCTTGAATGGCTGGAAAAGGATGCCGCTGTATTCCTGCACCAGTCTTTATCCACGCCCTGTCTGAATGTGATTGAATCCTGTGAAGGAATCTATCTGACCGATACCAGTGGTAAACGCTATATGGATTTTCACGGCAACAGTGTGCACCAGGTGGGATACAGGAATCCTTATGTAACAGCACGCCTGAAGGAACAGTTGGATGTACTTCCTTTTTCACCGCGGCGGTATACCAATAAGATAGCTATTGAGCTGGCAATGAAGCTTGTTTCCCTGCTTCCGCCCTCATTGAACAGGGTTCTTTTTGCACCGGGAGGTACCAGTGCTGTGGGTATGGCGCTGAAACTGGCCCGGCGTATCACCGGCAAACAAAAAGTAATTTCAGTACAGGGTTCTTTTCACGGGGCCTCCCTGGATACTATTGCCGTTGGCGGGGAAGAGCAATTCCGGAAATATATGGGACAGTTATACCCGGAGACGGTCTTTATTCCACAGGCAGATATATACAGAAACGGGGAACAACAGGAACAGTATTTTACAGATATGCTGGATGAAGTACTGAGTCGTCATGAAGACGTGGGTGCTTTTATCGCGGAAACCATCCGGAATACCGATGTACAGATTCCCTCCCGAAATTTTTGGGAAAGAGTCAGGGAGATTTGTGACCGGCACCAGGTACTACTGATTCTCGACGAGATTCCCATTGCCTTTGGTCGGACCGGAACGATGTTTGCCTTTGAACAGTATGGTATCGTACCGGATATGCTTTGCCTGGGTAAAGGGCTTGGCGCTGGTGCCTTTCCAATTGCGGCGATGGTTACAAAAGATGAGTATAATATCGCCGGCGATATTTCATTAGGTCATTACACCCATGAGAAAAGCCCGCTGGGTGCTGCTGCGGCAATGGCGATGATCGACTACACAGTAACGCATCACCTGCTGGATAAAGTAAACCAGGATGAGGCTTTCATCTGGGAAGAACTGATGAAGATGAAATCCGCCCTTCCGCTCATTGGTGATGTAAGAGGGAAGGGATTATTATGGGCTGTGGAACTGGTCAGGGATCCCGTCACCAAAGAAAGAGCGGTGGAGGAAACAGAAGCCGTGCTGTATCACTGTTTAAAAAACGGGTTGAGCTTTAAAGTATCACAGGGGAATGTGCTGCAATTATGTCCGCCGCTGATCATCAGCAGGGATGAATTAAAACAGGCATTCCGGATCATCCGGCAGGCGATACTGGATGTACAGTCCTAACAATTCGGTAATCTATCCATAATAATGAGGTTATACTAACGGGGTTTCTTTGCAAAACCGTTACACATGAAAAACATCTGGACCTGCTTTATCCTGGGGATCTTATTGTTCCCGGCGGCAGGGAAGAAGGAATTTACTTCCAGGGCGGCTTCTCCATTACCAGTGGCCCGTAACCTGTTTATCATAACTGTGGATGGCTTTCGCTGGCAGGAATTATTCAGCGGAGCTGATTCAGCAATTCTGCACTCGGAAAAATATACACCGGATCATGCTACCATCAGCCTGCAATACTGGGCTGCTTCTGCCAGGGAACGTCGGGAGAAACTGATGCCATTTTTCTGGAAGGTGGTGGCAGCACACGGACAGGTATTTGGCAACAGGTATTTGCAGAACAAAGTGGATGCCGCTAATCTCTATTCGCTTTCGTATCCCGGCTATAACGAAATGTTTACCGGGAATACGGATATACAGATATCCTCCAACCGGAAGAAAAAAAATCCCAATATTAATGTGTTTGAATACATTAACAGCCGGCCCGGTTTTTCCGGCAAAGTTGCTGTATTCTCCTCTTGGGATGTGTTTCCCTATATTCTGAATACAGCAAGAAACGGCCTGCCTGTCAATAGCGGGTATGTTCCGACCGAGGGAGTGACAGACGCACAGCTACTGATTAATACTGTGCAAAGGGAATCTGTCATTGATAAAAAATCCACCCGTTACGACCAGCTCACATTTATTGCTGCAAAGGAGTACCTGCAGCACAACCGGCCACGTGTATTCTGTCTTGGCCTTGGTGAAACCGATGAGTATGCGCATGATGGACGCTATGACCTTTATCTTCAGCAGGCTACCCAGGTAGACCGCATGATTGCAGAACTCTGGCACTGGGTACAAACCACACCCGGATATAAGAATAACACAACATTTATTATCACGACCGATCATGGCCGGGGCAGCCGTACCGGTAACTGGACTTCACACGGGGAGTTTATCAACGGTTCTTCCCAAACCTGGTTTGCGGTCATGGGACCCGGTATAGATCCCGCCGGGGAAATAAAGAGCAATGAACAGCATTATCTGCAACAACTGGCACAAACGATGGCCGGGATACTGGGGGAAGAGTTCAGTCCTGCAGTGGCCCCTCCCGTGGCACTGCATTAACCCGGTGTTTAATCAGTACGCCTTATAATCAGTATCATTTGAAGTACGCTTACCACTGCTTTATTTTGTTCAAATAATTCACATGAAAGAAGAGATGCTCCGGTTGTCCGGTGAATTGGAACGGATTGATGAATTTATGGTACGGACGGAGAAGGATTTCTATTATCTGCTGGAAAAAGTACATCCGTCCAACCGGAAGAGTGCGGTGAACCTCCTGCATTATCTCGCCTTAAGAAGTCTTGATATCCGTGATCTGCAGGATGCCCTGCATGAATATGGTCTTTCATCCATGGCCAGTGCTGAAAGTCATATCCGTGGCCAGTTACTGGCCATCCTGAACCGGATCGGGAATGATACCGTACTTCCAGACCAGGTATTTGACTATCAGAAAAGCAAAGAATTTTTTGCCCAAAGGGCTACTGCTTTATTTGGAAAAAGGCAAACGGAATCCGTACCCTGGATCATGGTCACTTTTGACACGGAATTTGCAGATGATTATGCAAAGGTCAAGAACCTGATTCAATCCGGAATGAATGTAGCCCGCATTAATTGTGCCCATGATGATGAAACAGTGTGGTTCAGAATGATACAACAGGTGAAACGGGCCTCAAAAATCACCGGGCTGAGCTGTAAAATTTACATGGATCTTGCCGGTCCGAAAATCAGGACGATCACCCGGAATAATGAAAAAATTCCTATCAGGGAAGGACAGATTATTTACCTGGCAGATGAAAATGAAATCGGGAATGATGATCTGACCATTGGTTGTAGTATCCCGGGTATTTCAGAACAATTGAATACCGGGGAAACCGTACTTATTGATGACGGACTGATTGAAACAAGGGTGGAGAAAATAGAACCGGGACGTGCCCGGTTGCAGATACTGCGGATTTCTACCAAGAAACCATTTTTAAAACCGGAGAAGGGTATTAATTTCCCAGAATCCGTTTTATCGATGCCCGCACTGACCGAATACGATATCAGATGTCTTTCCTTTATTAACAAGCATGCGGATATGGTGGGATATTCTTTTGTAAGGAACACCAAGGACCTGCTCCAGTTACAGGAAGTGATGGGGCGAAACAAGAAAGTGGCCCTGGTCATAAAAATTGAAACCCCGGAGGCGGTAAAAAATCTTCCGGACCTGCTTTTTACCGGCATGCGGGAAGAGCAGATCGGTGTGATGATTGCCCGGGGTGACCTGGCTGTTGAGATCGGTTTTGAGCGAATGAGCGAAATTCAGGAAGAAATACTCTGGATATGTGAAGCGGGGCATGTGCCTGTCATCTGGGCTACCCAGGTGCTGGAAAATATGAATAAGCTGGGCATGGCTACCCGCTCAGAAATCACCGATGCTGCGCATGCTGCGCTGGCAGATTGTGTGATGATTAATAAGGGCACTCATATCATCCGGACGATGGAAACGCTTCGTGATATCCTGCTCAGGAGTGGCGGACACCATGTCAAAAAACGCTATACGTTCCGTCCGCTGGCCATCGCCAGCCGGTTCATGACCCGGTGAGTATATCATGGAGCCTCGCTAACTTAATAATTCCATAAGGTTGGGATAACACAGAATTTACAAGGAGCCAGTAGGTTGCCGGTTCAATATAAAGACATGAACAAAAAATCAACTGCCTTACTTCTTTCCGGCATAGTGCTGCTCGCTTCCTGTAAAAAAAGTCTCGAACCACTGGCCAATGAACCCAATCAATCTGAAACCTCCGCTACATTAACTGATCGTCCGCCAGTTGAAAACCCGGCGGGCTTTTCCCTGATCAGCAGTACCGATATCGGCGATGCAGGTGCAGCAGAGATCAGTGCGTATGACCCCCGCACAAAGAAACTTTTTGTGGTGAATAATACGGCAAACAATAACCGGATTGATGTATTGAATTTTGCTGATCCGCTGGCCCCGCAATTCCTGGCCAGTATCTCCGTTACTCCTTATGGCGGACTGGTAAACAGCCTGGCTGTAAGTGATGGAAAACTGGCTGCAGCTATTGAAGCTGCGCCAAAAACGAATAACGGCAAAGCGGTTATCTTCCGCACAACTGATTACAGTGAAGTAAAACAGATCACGGTAGGGGCCTTACCGGATATGATTACCTACAGTCCCGATGGTGCGTATATCATCACTGCCAATGAAGGGGAACCGAATACTGATTATTCCATTGACCCGGTTGGGACCGTATCCATTATTTCGGTCAGACAGGATTATGCGGTCACCACCCTTGATTTTTCCGCCTTTGCTTCACAGGAAGAAATGCTGAAGGCGAAAGGACTCCGCAAATTTGGTCCCAATGCGTCTTTCGCACAGGATATGGAACCGGAGTATGTGGCTGTTTCATCCGATTCAAAAACGGCCTGGGTAACCTTGCAGGAAAACAATACCATTGCCAGAATAGATCTGCGGAAGAAGCGGATTGAGGAGTTATTCCCTTTAGGATTTAAGAATTACAACCTGGCACAAAACGCAATTGATCCCAGCGACAGACCACTGGGTACAATCGCCTTTTCTGCCTGGCCGGTTTATGGCGTATACATGCCTGATGCAATTGCGGTACTGGATGACAGTGATGAGCGGGAAGATGATGATAATGATCATGGTAAAGACCGTCGCAGCCGTATTCCCTACCTGTTTACCGCCAATGAAGGTGATGCCAGGGAATACAGCACATTTACAGAAGAACTGAGGGTCGGTTCATCTGCCCTGGTACTGGACCCGGTTTTGTTTCCCAATGCCAGCACCCTGAAACTCCAGGAAAAC
>CAZYTV010000100.1:0-14249 GCA_964650455.1 uncultured Chitinophaga sp.
CCCGCATGCTTCGGCAAGCTCAGCATGACAAGGACTGTTGTCACCCTGAGTTTATAGAAGGGCAGGATGACACCATGATTCCGCTCCGTAGGATGAAAAGCAGGGAGAGTAAGCGAATTGTGGAAAACCTATTAAACCGAATATCTTAATAAACGAAATGTTCGTGTCATCCTGAGTAGCCGTTTAGAAATTCTACAGGGTTGTTGAAAGCGAAAACTCGGCGTATCGAAGGGACGTATCGAAGCACTATTTGACAATCACCTCATCCACAAACACATGACTTGGACTCCCCGCACTCTCATGCCAGGCGGGTAAAGGTCCTCCACTCAGTGCTGTGAAACGGATGTAACGGGCTTTGGCGTTTACTGATTCACCCAGTAGCTGGTGAACAGGTCCTTTGGTATCCTTACTCATTTCATTTTTTATTACTGTTAAAAACTGGTAGGTCTTACCGTCATTGCTCGTCTCCACGATCAGTTCCTGGGGATACAGGATCCAGGGGCTCACGTCCTGCAACACATGCACACCCACATACTTCACCGGACGCACGGACATCAGGTCGATCACGGCTTTAAAATCCTGCGCATAATAACTCTGCCAGTCGCCGGTCTTCCAGTTCTCATTGCCCGTGATTCCATCAATCAACGCATCCTTACCGCCGGCCGTGTACATGGGATGTACTTCGCTCTGTACGTTAATCGTTCTGTCGGAGGGCACTTTATAAAAAACACGGAACACCGTCGGGCTTTTGATCCCGTTCTTTACCGCATAGGTATAGATCGTATCTGTTTTACTTAACGTGATGGGCTTTGTATAGTGTGAAAACGTATTCCCCTTAACCGGGGAACTGCTGATATCATAATACAGTTGCGTTCCGGGTTCAATATGTCCCAGTTTTACCTGGGCCGTGGTTTGAAACTTATAACAACCTATATCAAAATATGGCAAGGCTGGGAATCCCTGTTCGGCCACTTTGCTATGCGGGATATCCGTATCCCGGATGCCCCTGAATGTGTTGGGCTTGTTGCTCATCTCAAAAATGAGTTCGCCGCCAAGCTCCAGGTCTTGGTGCCGGAAATACGTGGCTTTATGATCCGATCCGTTCAGCGTCACCTGGTTCACATAAAAATTAGCCGGAGCAGGATTGGTGGCTTTTATCCGGAAGTCTTTTCCATTCTCGAGATTGATCTTTACTTCTTCAAACAGCGGCGTACCGAGTGCATACACATCACTGCCGGGTGTAACGGGGTAAAAGCCCATGGCACTCAGCACCAGCCAGGCACTCATCTGCCCGCAGTCCTCATTGCCGATCAGACCGTCCTGATTATTGGGATAAAACTCCGTGCAGATCCGGTGCACGATCTCCTGCGTCCGCCAGGGCTGACCGGCATAATTGAAGAGATAAGCCATGTGGTGACTCGGTTCATTGCCATGTGCATACTGGCCGATCAGTCCGGTAACATCCGACTGGTCTCGTCCGCTGAGTTTGCGCTGCGTGGTAAAGAGTTCATTTAACTTTTTGGCAAAGCCGGTATTGCCGCCATATAATTTTTTAAGTCCGTCTATATCCTGCTGCGCGGTAAAGGAGTAATGCCAGCTATTGCCTTCGGTAAAAAAATTATTGACTTCCGTGGCATCATAGGGCGAATACCAGGCACCCTGCACTTTGCCTCTTATATGTTTTACCCGTGGATCAAAAAGATTACGGTACTGCAGGGCCCGCTTACGGTATTGCTCACTGATCCTGGTAGCCCCGATCTGCGCGGCAAATTCAGAAATACACCAGTCATCATAGGCATACTCCACCGTCTTGGAAGCACTTTCATGATCATCTTCATTGCTGATATAACCCTGGTGGATATACGCAGGCAATCCAAATCGTTTACTCTCCGCATAATCGGTCATGGCTTTTAAAGCCAGTTCCTTGTCAAAACGTTGTACCCCTTTTTTCCAGGCATCCGCGATCACGGGTACCGCATGATACCCGATCATACAATAGGTTTCATTACCACTCAGTTCCCATACCGGCAACATACCTCCTGCCTTATACTGCGCTAAAAAAGTATTGATCCAGTCATTCGTGCGTTGTTTATTTATGATCGTCTGCAGCGGATGCTGGGCCCGGTGGGTGTCCCATAAAGAGAAGACAGAATAATTAGTAAAGCCGTCTGCCTTATGCACGTTCAGGTCAGTGCCCCTGTATTCGCCATTGACATCGGTATATACATTCGGAGCCAGCATCGTATGATAAAGCGAGGTATAAAAAGCCACCTGCTGATCATGCGTACCGCCTTTCACTTCAATTTTTCCGAGTTCACTGTTCCAGGCATTCTCCGCCTGCTGCTTCAGCCGGTTAAAATCCCAGTGTGTAATCTCCTGCTCCAGGTTCTGCTTTGCATTTTCTGTACTCACCCCGGAGATGCCGATCCGGAGTCTCACTTTCTTATCCTCTCCTAAATCAAAAGAGAAATAAGATTTTATATTTTTCCCGCTGAGTTTATTCACCCCGTTCTGCGGCTCATCATTCAGTGCCATGCGGTAGCGCTTGATGGGTTTTTCAAAACGGATATAAAAATAGAGCTGCTGTTCCCTGGCCCAGGAGCGACTGATGCGGCTCCCTTTAATTTCATATTCATTGACCATCTCCAGTCCGGAGCTCAGCACTTCATCGCGGTGCTGCAGGTCCAGCAGCACTTTTCCTTCAATGGCCGATGGATCAAAGGTATATTCATGCATCCCCGACCGTACCGAAGTGGCCAGGGCTGCGCGTATATTGAATTTATCCAGCAGCACTTCATAATAACCCGGGCTGGCTTTTTCATTTTTATGGGAAAAAGAAGAAGCATACTCCTTGTTCTTCCATTTTACCTCACCGGTAAAAGGCATCAGCAGCACATCGCAGTAATCGGCAATTCCGGTACCACTCAGATGGGTATGCGAAAATCCATAGATAGTACTGTCTGAATAGTGATACCCGCTGCAGCCATCCCAGCCTTCCAGCCGGGTATCCGGACTCAACTGCATCATCCCAAAGGGCATACTCGCCCCGGGAAATGTATGGCCGTGTCCGCCGGTACCGATAAAGGGATTGACAAGGGAAGAATAGTTTTGCTGGGCGTAAGATGTGCTATATATAAACACAAAGAGCAGGAAGAACCGTAACCGTTTCATAAATCAACATTTGCTTGAGCGAAGTAAGGTAAAAAAGTCGGGCCACAGACTGATTTGCCTGCGGCAAATGAGGTAGCCACGAATTAACACAAAAACCACGCTTGTCCCGCCTCATGCGGGGAATAATACAGAAAGGCAGGCCACGGATCACACAGATAGACACGGATTTATTTGCCTGCGGCAAATGGTGTAGCCACGAAACTACACGAAAACACACGAAAGGGTACCAATTGTATTTTTCGTGTTAATTCGTGTGATTTCGTGGCCACTAAAAATTTGCCGCGTAGCGGAAATTAAATCCGTGTTGATCCGTGAAATCCGTGGCTCAAATGCCGCAGGCATTCATGTGATTTGCTTTTATCCCTGCTTCATGGGTGAGGTCTCACTCCCCCTGCGCAAATGTCAGCGGCTGCCGGAACTTCTGCTTCACATTGCGGTTGAACTGCCGGGCCGGTACCCATTTGGGACTGCGCATGACCACATTGATAGCCGCACGGTCAATTTCAGGATGAAAGGGATTGACTACTTCGGCATCCATGATCTTTCCCTGCTCGTTAATATAAAAACTGACCAGCACCGTGACCATATTTGTGTTTACCAGTTTGAGCCGGCTGGGCCAGACTGTATTAAGTTCCAGGTACTTTTGCCAGCCACTAACTCCCCCTTTGCTGAAAGAGGCTTCCGAATCAGAGGTGTCGGCCAGCGGGGTGCCATCCGCATTGTAATATTCTTTGGATACTACTTTCCCTTTTGTATAATGCACGATGGCCGTGAGCACTCCAAAGGGATTATAGTATTTCCATTTCTGGTACCCTTTATCATGGAGGAGGTAACCGCCGGATGACATCACCCCATTATCAAACCAGCTATACTGAATCTTCAGACTATCATTGATCATGGCAATGGAATCAGCAATCATTCCATCCGGATGCCAGCGCAGCCGGTAACCTATTTGTTTGCCCTCCTTATAGAAACCGGAATCAGACATCATCCCATTGGAATGGTATTGCACACAAACACCCTCCTGTTTATTATGCAGCATTTGCCCGTAAACTGAAACCTTTCCATTGGAATGATACCAGGCACAGGTACCATGGATCCGCTTGCAGGCACTGTCCTCATACAAGCCCTTCATCTGCAGTTTACGGGTGCTGATATAATAATCCTCCTTTAACCAGCCACTGTCTGTTTTAGTGACCAGGCTGTAATAACAGGCTTTGGATGGATCACTGGGTTTCCAGTTCACATCATAATAAGTTTCCTTTACCTGGGCATGAAGCAGTCCGGAACTGAAAACGAGATATAACAGGAGCAAGCCTTTTCGCATAATAAAAAATCAGATACAAATTTACGGTTGGCGTATTACTACGATTACCATTTTATTAATTCAGGGTACTATCCACAGTTGTGGATAAGCAACGGTGATCTGTATTTGAATATATTAAAAAATAACATCATCTTGTCCGTGCTAATCTTTAAACCAAAACCATTAACATGAGAAAACTCTTCTCTTCCCTGCTGATGGCAGGAACGGGGCTTCTTTGTTCCCTTTCTGTCCTGGCACAAGTCAGTATCACCTCAACCACCACGCCCTACACCCAGAACTTCAACACCCTTAAAGCCACGGCGGGTACGTCTACCACCTTACCCACCGGCTGGAAACTGCTTGAAACAGGTACCGGAGCCAATACCAGCTATGCTTCCGATGCCGGTGCCACCGCTACCGGTAATACCTACAGCTACGGTACAGGCACCGCTACCGAAAGAGCATTCGGCGCCCTTCGTTCCGGTTCAGTATCTCCTGTACTGGGCGTGCAGATCCGCAACAGTACCGGTTCCACCATTACTTCGATCAGCATCACGTATACCGGCGAACAATGGAGATGCGGCGCTACCGGTCGTGCTGATCAACTGGATTTCCAGTACAGTCTCAATGCCACTTCACTCTCCACCGGCACCTGGACCGATAATAATACACTTGACTTTGCTTCCCCCAGCACCACGGCAACAGGAGCAAAAGACGGAAACGCAGCCGCTAACCGGGCTGTAAAGACAACAACTATTACGGGCCTCAGCATTGCCAACAACGGACTTTTCTGGCTGCGCTGGAATGATTATGATGCCAGCGGAGCCGACGACGGATTGTCCATTGATGATTTTTCCATACAGCTCAATGGAAGCGATGTGACTGCTCCAACTACCAGCACATTCAACCCGGCCAACAGTTCCACCAATATCGCGCTCAGCGGCAACCTGGTGGTTACGTTCAGTGAAAACATCCAGAAAGGAACAGCAGGTAACATTACGGTAAAAAGAACCAGTGATAATGTGGCTGTACAAACCACGGCTGTAACAGCAGCGGCCGTTACCGTGAGCGGTGCCACTGCCACGATTCCCTTCAGCGGACTGGCCTACAGCACCGGTTATTATGTAAATATCGATGCAGGTTCCTTTAAAGATATGGCCGGAAATAATTTTGCCGGTATTACAGCCACAACCACCTGGACCTTTACCACGATGGCGGCCCCTTCTGCTACGGTATCGGTGAATCCTGCTTCCCTGAACTTTGGTTTTACCGCTTTTGGCCTCGCATCAGCTACGCAGTCGTTTAGTTTTACCACGACCAATATCAGCGCCGCATTGACCCTGACAGCGCCTTCTTCGTTTGAATTATCTAAAGACGGAATTAGTTTCGGCACTGTAGCCAGCTATACCATGGCAGAAGCACAGGCCGGTCAGACCCTGCTGGCCCGTTTTGTACCCGCCGCTGCAAATACCAGCTTTAGCGGTTCCATCAATTTCAGCAGCACCGGTTTAAATACCAATGCCGAAACCCTCAGCGGTAACAGTATCGTATCCGGTGGCGGTACACTGAATCACTATTTTGGAAATATGCACGCACACAGCAGCTATTCAGATGGAAATGCCGACAATACCACCAAGACTCCTGCTGACGACTATGCCTATGCGAAAACAGCGCTTTGTATGGACTTCCTGGGGATCAGTGAACATAACCATGCCACGGCCGGTATGAGTATCTCGAACTGGCAGCCGGGCCGCAGCCAGGCCGCAGCCGCCACCACGTCCAGCTTTGTGGGGATGTATGGTATGGAATGGGGTACGATCAGTGCCGGCGGACATGTTATTATTTATGGTGTGGATTCCCTGATCGGATGGGAAGCCGGTAACTATGATATTTTTGTAGACAAATTCACTTACCAGGGTACGAATGGTTTATTTGACCGGATCACCCGTCATGGAAACAATGCCATTGCCTACCTGGCCCACCCCAATACCGGTGATTATAATGGTCTCGTCAGTGCCTATAATGTGGCCTCCGATGAAGCCGTGGTAGGTACAGCCGTTGAAAGCGGTCCTGCTTTCTCCACCAACACCACGTACACCAACCCCGCGACATCCATGTCCTACCTGACCTACTACCGCAATATGCTGTCGAGGGGTTATCATGTCGGACCCACGATCGATCACGATAATCACAATATGACTTTTGGCCATACCGCCAAATCAAGGCTGGTGGTAATGGCAGCTTCATTGAGTGAAAGCACTTTGCTGGATGGCATGAAAAAAATGCGTTTCTATGCGTCGCAGGATTGCAGCGCCAAACTCAGTTTCACCGTCAACACCGAAGCAATCGGCAGCATCCTCACCCGTGCAGGTGCACCCGTGATTGAATTAAGTACCACCGCTGCCACATCGGCCATCAGTTCAGTTGCTATTATGTCCGGTGTACCGGGCAGCGGCACCGCGGCTACCCAACTGACCAGTTTCAGTTCTGGTAGTTTCAGTTATACCGACAATTCACTGACCAACGGTGGCCAGCGTTATTACTACCTGGATATTACCGAAGCCGATGGTTCCCGCATCGTGACATCACCCATCTGGTACACCCGCAATGATGCGGCCCGTATTACGGCAGCACCGGTAACTTCCTTCTTTACCGTCAATGAAAATGAACGCGTGATCCTGAAGTGGACCACCGAGCATGAAGAGCTGAACCAGTCTTTTGAAATCCTGCGTTCCATAGATGGTGGCAACAGTTTCCAGTCACTCAGCAACGTAACCGGAAAAGGATTCTCCTTGAATACACAGACCTACGCAGTAAACGATGCTCAGCCATTTGCCGGTATGGCCACTTATCGCCTGGTGCAACGTAACCAGAACGGCCAGATCCGCTTTACCGATATGAAAGTAGTGGACCGCAGTGCTGCACCGGTCACTTATTTCACCGCCTATCCCAACCCGGTGAGCGATCAGTTACAGGTACGGCTCTCTGCCATGAGAAGTGGTAAAGCCACCGCCGAAGTATATGACATGAATGGCCGCCGGATGCTCAGCCAGTCTTTCAATGCCTTCACCGGTATCCAGACCATCAGCATGAACCTCGGCAAACTGGGTAATGGTACCTACCTGCTGAAAGTGACGGTGGATGGAAAGACGGGAACGCAGTTGATTAATAAGTTTTGATAAACAGAAGTAATGCTAAGAAGCCCGTCTGATGAGGACGGGCTTCTTTTATTTAATAGAAATATGGCAGAAGTTGCGAGCTACGAGTTGCGAGCTACGAGTTGCGAGCCTGTAAACAGTTAAAGTACTTTAGGTCTCGAAGCCCGATACGCACAACCATCGCTTTTCTTCATACTTTAAATAACGACAGCCCGTCTCTGAAGCGTTTTTTGTAAGAATAGTTCTGCGAAAATCTGCGTACTGATCTGCGAAATCTGCAGGAAAAATTAGCAAGTGCCCTTCTTAATAAAGCCATATAATAATTGCAAAAACAGTAAAGGACTTTTGCCGCTGTATGTCTCGTAACTCGTTACTCGTAGCTGGTAGCTTTCTCTTCCCGCTCTTCATCTGATCACCGCCTGTACTAAAGGCGCTAACCGCAAAGCCCACTTCCGGTACTCCAGTTTCGACGGATGCAATCCATCAGCCGCCAGCAACGTGCGGTCATACAAGGCCTCGCGGGTAGAGGGAGTGATATCCAGGTAGGTGCATTGATAAAGGGCCGTTACGTTTTTATTGATTGCATTGAACCAGTCTATCTCCCGGCGGATAGCTGCGGTGTCATAATAAGCAGCAAAAGGGGTGACACTGTAATCGGGGATCGATAATACAAATACATTCTCCTTTTTACCACGGGCCAGTTGTATTGATTTTTCGAGCAGTCCCGTAAACCGCTGACGGTAGCCCGTTGTATCGTGGGTCTGGTACTGGTCATTAACCCCGATCAGCAGACTCACCACATCATATTGTACCGGGTTCTGGGATTGCACCTGGCTGGTCAGCACCCCACTGGTCCAGCCGGTGGCGGCAATATAGTCGGGGGTACCGATATTAATGCCGGCCTGTTTAATGATATTGGCTGTTTGCGTGGGAAAACGGTCTGCCGCATCAACCCCCTGTCCGATTGTATAGGAATCACCCAATGCCAGCCAGGTTTTACCCGGTCCGCCGGGGGGTGGTGGCGGCGGATTGTTTATCGGCACCCGTTCCGAAGTTGAACAGGACATCAGCACAGAAAATATCATATAAAGGAAAATGAGCCGCATTAATCAATTTACGTATGAATAGGAATAAAAGTTCATCAGGTCAGCAGATAACACAGGTCATAAGGGGTTTTAGGGCTAATTTCTATTTTTGGACAAAGTACAAAACTTATGCAGATTGCAGTTCTCGGCGCGGGTATGGTAGGCAGGGCCATTGCGATGGACCTGTCCGGAGATTTTGAAGTCACCAGCTTTGACCTGAATCCCGCCAACCTGCATGAAATCCATAAACAGAACAAGGCGATACATACGGTCACTGTCAATCTTGCCCAAACCGAACAATACGAACATTGGCTGGCATCTTTTGACCTGGTGGTCATTGCCGTACCCGGATATATCGGCTACAGAACCCTGGAAGCAGTAATCCGTGCCGGCAAGAATGTCGTGGATATTTCCTTTTTCACAGAAGATGCCCTGCAACTGGATCAACTGGCCAAAGAAAAAGGCGTTACCGTAATCACCGATTGTGGCGTGGCTCCGGGTATGAGTAACCTGATCCTGGGTCGTTATAATGCGGAAATGAAAGTAACCGGGTTTGAATGTTATGTGGGGGGATTACCCAAGGAACGAAAACCGCCCTTTGAATATAAAGCCCCGTTTTCTCCGGTGGATGTGATCCAGGAATATATCCGGCCAGCCAGGCTGGTGGAAAATGGAAAGATCGTCACCAAACCGGCACTGAGCGAAAGAGAACGGATGTATTTTGAAAAGGTGGGTGAACTGGAAGCATTCAACACAGATGGATTAAGATCGCTGGTCCATACCATGCGTCATATCCCGGAGATGAAAGAAAAGACCCTGCGCTATCCGGGTCATATTGACCTGATCATTGCCCTGCAGCAGGCCGGGTTTTTTGACACCACCCCGTTGCGCTTTTATCAGACAGAAATATCTCCCCTTGATTTTACGTCCCGCTTATTATTAAAAGAATGGAAACTGGAACCCGAGGAAGAAGAGTTTACGGTGATGAAAGTGATTGTAAAAGGAAAAAACAAAACAATCACCTGGGATTTATATGACCAGTATGATCCGGTAACTAAAACCTCATCCATGGCCCGCACCACCGGTTATACCTGTACCGCGGCGGTGCATTTATTTACCGAAGGCTTGTTTACAGAGAAAGGTGTCTTCCCGCCCGAACTGATCGGGGATAAGAAGGAGTGTTTTGATGCGGTGATGAATTACCTGAAGAAACGCGGGGTGAACTGGGAGAAGAGAGAGGCGAGAAGCTAGATGCTAGAGGCTAGAAGGGGAACAGCCCCTGCTTAGAGGGTTTATCTAATGGATCGTACTGATGCTGCTATTTCGCCTGTCCGCCGTAGTGAAACGAAGGAGGGAGCGCAGCGAGAAATCTTGTATTTTTTTTCTCCCCCCCCTAACGCCCTGTCATTCCGAACGAAGTGAGGAAACTTCTTACAAGGGCGTAACAGTTTTACCAGTGGGAAGATTTTAAGCTACTCAATATACAAAGTCCTTCGCTGTGTGTCAAATACAAGGTCCATCCTTCGTCGGAATGACAAGCTAAAGTGGGGGACATAAAAGGAAATACAAGATTTCTCGCTCCTTGCACTCCGTAGTGAAACGAAGGAGTGGCGCTCGAAATATAAGTGTCTTCTCATTTATTTCACCAATGCAAAAAACCGGATCCTGCAATATGCGCTCAGGGGTTTACGGGATCTCCGCCCCCTCTCGCTTCTCGCTTCTCGCCTCTAGCCTATACTAAACCGATCTGCATCTTTCAGGAAGGGCAGCTTCTGCCTCACCGCATCCAAATGCGCTTTATCAATCGTAATCGTATGAATATCCTCTTCCTCTTTCTTTGTATATAACACTTCCCCCAGCGGATCAATCACCATGCTGTCGCCACTGTGATAAATATTATTCCCATCATTCCCTACGCGGTTCACCCCTACCACATAACACTGATTTTCGATGGCCCTTGCCTGCAATAATGTTTTCCAGGCATGACTTCTGCGCTCCGGCCAGTTGGCTACGTAAATAAGGAGATCGTATTCAGGCTTATCCTCCGTAGCTTTTTCACCCTCTGAAGCTTTAGCGAAGGAGGAAGCGAAGGAGGATTGCCTCGCCCATACCGGAAATCGTAAATCATAACAAACCTGCAAGTTGATCTTCCATCCCTTTACTGATGCGATCAGCCGTTTATTCCCCGCTGTATAATGCTGGTCCTCCCCGGCAAAAGCGAAGAGGTGGCGTTTATCGTAATAACCAAACTGCCCGTTAGGGAGCATCCAGAGGAGGCGGTTGGTAAACGAACTGACGGTCTCCGTCTGTTCGTTTACTCCGGTCTCCATCTGTTTAGATTCAATCGCAACACTCCCCACCAGCACCACTTTCCTTTCCATGGCCACCCGTTTCATCCAGGCCACCGTCTCTCCCTCCATCGTCTCAGCCAGTTTTTCAGGCTGCATGGTAAAACCGGTATTGAACATTTCGGGAAGCACCACGATCTCGGTCTTCTCCTTTATGCCAGCTATTTTCTCCTCCAGCATTTTCAGGTTGGCGGATTTATCCTCCCAGTGGAGACTGGATTGTATAGTGGTGATGGTGAGTGAAGACATCGCTGGATGATTATTGAAGTAAAATTAACGGTTTGACACGCCTGTTTATGCATGTGACAGGGGGAAATGTATAATTTTGAGTATCTTCTTAAAGCTTTTTTATGAAAGCGTATTCCCTGTTCCTGCTTTTTCCCGTTTTAATTTCCTGTAACAGCGGGTCTTCCAATAATAAACCTGTAATAAACCGGGATACGATATATGTACATGACACGGTTTATCTGCCCCGGAATAACTATGACTGGCAGGAAGGATTTGGACTGTCTCATGAACCAGATAAGGATAGTATCTGGAATAAACCAGTCAGTTTTTATATTAATGATGAAAACTGTTCCGGTCTCGCCTTCGATTTCTATAACGGCATACTTCGTCCTTCCGACAATGGCAGCACTACTGAATTACTGAAACTGGCTGTTACGGATAACCGGAAACTCCGGCCATTTTACCGCTGGTGCCTGAATAAAACACTGATCGTATCAGACGGGGCCTTGGGTGAACTAACCGGTGTACCCGCCCGTCAGTATGCAGAAAAATTTCCGGATGAGTTTTTTGAATACCTGGACCGTACAGATGATGGTTCAAAATATAAAATGTGGACGCAGGCGATTGCTTACAGTGGCTTTTATGATTACAATCATTATGAGAATAAGGAGATGAACCAGAAAAAACTGGAACAGAAAATGCTTCACAACCTGATATTGAAAACACAGAAAAATATAGAGCGGGCGAAGCGGTTTGCCAAAGACTGCACTTCTTTATCCCCATAAAAAAAGCAGTGACCCCCAACCAGGGCCACTGCCAACCATTAACCTGCTCTTAACCTAAGCTATTTAAACATGTTATAACGAAGCAGCACCTCGTGGGCATTCGCGCCGTTATCAAATACGCTGATCGGGGTTTTGTAGATATCATACGCATATCCGATCGTGAATTTTTTATTCAGGTTCACACCGGCAGAGAGAATAAAACTCTGCTTGGCCCGGAGTGAAAGTCCCCACCAGAACAGTTCATTATGCTCTACCCGGAAACCTCCCTGGAATTCCAGAGGGGCATTGGGCAGGTAAATGAACAGGAAGTTAGGGGTGATGCTGGTATTGGGATCCACTTTCCACTTATACGAACCATGGAAATAATAGTGACGGTATAAACGGGCTTCTTCCCCATTACCCAATACGGCGGAATTGAATCCGAGTTTGGATTGCACCAGTTGTGCTACCGAAGCACCTAACTGGAGTTTTTTACCGGTATAGGAAACACCAAAGCCTGCATCAAACTTAAAGCGGTTGTCGGCCGTGCCCAATGCGGGGTCAGAACCCAGGGTGGCAGATAGTTTAGCCCGGTCGATGGCATACTGTAATCCGCGGGCTTCAAGACCTACGGAGAATTTAGCGCCATTGGCCATCGGGATATGCTTGGCAAACTGCAGCGCAATACCGGTACGGGAAGTAGGCCCTGTTTTATCGTTATAGATATAACCACCGAGACCGATTTTTTGCTCAGGCAGGTCAAAGGAACCAAATACAGTGGCCGTCTTGGGACTTCCGCTGAGTCCACTCCACTGGCTGCGGTAAGTGGCGCCTACCATGCCTTTCATATACACCCCGGCGGTGGAGGGGTTATGAAGTACTCCCTGCATGTCATACATGGAAGAAGTCTGGAGCTGTTGTGCCTTTACCGAAAAGGCAGCACCCAGGAGTATTACTGATAATATATAGCGTTTCATTGTGTTGCTTTTAGTGGTTTGTTATCTTAAAATGGTTACATCACCTTTTACGGTTACAGAAGCCCCATTGATCAGGCGATAGGTGATCACATAGTAATAGGTACCGTCTGCCACCGGTTTACCATCATAACGGCCATCCCATTTATTGGCATAGTTGTCGTCTTTGTAGATGATATTTCCGTAGCGGTTAAATACGGTTACATATACCTGTTTGGTACAGGAACCACCATTATTGGTTACCACCCAGGTATCATTCTGACCATCGCCATTCGGGGTGAAGGCATCCATTACTTTCAGGCAGTAAGGCAGTACCGTGATCACCACATTATCGGAAGCGGTACAACTGCTGTTATCCCGTACCGTCATGGTGTACGTTGCAGTGGCATTGGGTCTCACGGAAGGCGTGTAGGTATTTGCACCGGTCATACCGGTTGAAGGCGTCCAGGCAATCAGTTGCGTACCTGCAGGGCCCGTACCTTCAAAAGTATAAGTATCCCCTTCTACAATGGTTTTATCTGGTCCGGCACTGATGGTCGGATTCGGTTTAACCCGGATATTCACTGATTTGGAACGGATACAACCGTTCAGCGTGGCAGTAACTGTATAAAGTCTGTCCTGGTTCAGCGTAGCAACCGGGTTAGCAATATTGATAGCGGAAAGACCACCGATCGGCACCCAGGTATAGCTGGCGCCGGTACCATTGGTACTGGCCAGCAGGGGAACCGGTGCGCCGGAACAAACCAGTGTATCAATAGCGGGAATCGTATTCACTACCAGGTTATCCGTGAAACCAATATTTACGGTCTTGGTGAGAGTGCCGCAGAAGGCATCTTTGATCGTAATTGTATGGGCGCCTTGTGTAAGACCGGTCAGTACATTGGAAGACTGGAAGGATCCGCCATCCACACTGTAGGTATAAGGAGCCAGTCCGCCGGTTGCACTTACGGTCACACTACCACCGCTGAGATTGGTACAAGTGGCATTCCCGATGGTTTCGGTTGTGTTCACATCTACATTGGCACGGTCACCGTATTCGAGAATATTATTATTAAATATCGTTACCGTAAACAGTTTCCGGTTGGCAAATGCAATACCAGCCGGTACTTTTTTCGGTGCAAAAGCCATGCTCACATGGTTTGTACCACTGGCAGGCTGATCCAGTCTCCAGGTCACACCACCATTATTCGTAACGAGGAAACCACCGGCACAACC
>CAZYTV010000101.1:0-11947 GCA_964650455.1 uncultured Chitinophaga sp.
GTATGACCTCTCCGGGCTTTTCCGGATCAGGTAATGCAAATACCGGTTTTGTCCGTGTTACACTGGTCCCACCCAATGAACGTGTACGCACCCAGTCGGAAATTGTTAAAATGGTCAACCGGAATATGCCCCGTTACAATGAAGGCCGTGCATTTGCTATTGAGGAACAAACCATCTCCCAGGGACGAAGAGGTGGTCAGCCGGTGGCCTTTGTCCTGCAGAATAATAATTTTGATAAACTCACGAAAATCCTGCCCACATTCCTGGAAGAAGTACGGCAAAGCAAGATCCTGACCAATGCGGATATTGACCTGAAATTTAATAAACCGGAATTACGCGTTGAAATTGACCGGTTGAAAGCAGCACAACTGGGTGTCTCCGTCAATGATATTTCCCAGACCCTGCAACTGGCTTACAGTAACCGCCGGCTGGGTTATTTTACCAAGGATGGTAAACAATACCAGGTCATGGGACAAGTGGCCCGGAATGACCGGGACGAACCCAATGACCTGAAAACGCTTTTTGTGCGGAACAACCGCAACGAACTGATCAGTCTGGACAACCTGGTAACCGTTAGTGAATCCAATACACCACCTTCCATATACCACTTTAACCGGTATAAATCGGCAACGATCAGTGCTGGCCTGCAACCGGGTTTCACGATTGGTGATGGTATTGAAGAAATGGACAAAATCTCGAAAAAACTCCTGGATGAAACCTTTGCCACGGCGCTTTCCGGGACTTCCCGAGATTTCAAAGAAAGCAGCAGCAATATCCTGTTCGCTTTATTGCTGGCGATCGTGCTCATTTACCTGGTTCTTGCCGCACAATTTGAAAGTTTTATCGATCCGTTCATCATTTTGACAACAGTTCCCCTGGCATTTGCCGGAGCTGTTCTTTCCTTATCCTTATTCGGTCACACTTTAAATATTTTCTCCCAGATAGGCATGATTATGCTGATCGGGCTGGTCACTAAAAATGGTATCCTGATCGTGGAGTTTGCCAACCAAAGCCGGCTGAAGGGCATGAAAAAAACAGAAGCGGTTATCCATGCCGCCACACAGCGTTTCAGGCCGATCCTCATGACCAGCCTGGCGATGTCATTGGGCGCATTGCCACTGGCTTTATCACTGGGTGCTGCCGCCACCAGCCGTATACCGCTGGGAGTGGTGATCGTGGGAGGGATTCTTTTTTCACTGGTATTCACCTTATTTGTGGTGCCGGCGATTTATTCCTTCTTCTCCTCCAGTCACCGGAAAAGTGAAGTGGAACAATTTATTCATCCAGCATCCGAAACCGTAACGGCGGAACAGGAAAAGGCCTAAATATGTAATGACAGTTATGAAACGTTTTATTGTTCCTTTATTATTACTCTGCGGTATTTCTGCCGGTGCACAACGGATGCTGTCGCTGGATGAAGCCATCGCCATTGCACTGAAAAATAATTTTGATATCCAGTTGTCAAAAAATGATTCATTGGTGGCTCATCTGAACAATAGCTACCGGAATGCTGCGCTCTATCCAACGCTGAATGCAAATTCTGGTATCACGTTTAACAATAATGATCAACTGCAGAAATTTTCCGATGGCACCACCCGTGAAAGGAACGGGGTCAAATCGTCAAATTTACAGGCAGCACTTTCCCTAAACTGGACACTTTTTGACGGCATGAAAATGTTTGCGACCCGTGATAAAGTAGCGGAGTTCGTAAAACTGGGCGAACTGGGTATCAAGAACCAGGTGGTGAATACGGTAGCTGAAGTCATCAATACCTATTACAATATTGTCCGGCTGAAACAACAGGTAAAGGCGGTGGATGAACAGATTTCGATCAACGAAGAAAGAGTAAAACTGGCCGAATATAAACTGGATATCGGGGTAGGTGCCAAACCGGATGTACTGCAAAGCAAAGTGGACCTGAATGCACAGAAAGCCCTTAAACTGGAACAGACAAACGCCATAGATCAGCAAAAGGAAATCCTGAACCAGTTACTGAATGCCAAAATGGCCATGGCAGACAGTCCTTCCACTTTTTATGAAGTAAGTGACTCCATCCCGATCAATACAGCGATCAGTCTTGGAGAAGTACAGGCAGGCATTGAGTCAACCAATCCACTGTTACTGCTGGCCAAAAAAAATATTGATATTGCGAGGCTTACCCTGAAAGAACGGATTGCCGATCGTTACCCGACCGTGGGGTTCAATTCCAATTATAATTTTTCCAAGACTG
The DNA here is from genome assembly GCA_964650455.1 of uncultured Chitinophaga sp. Lineage (GTDB taxonomy): Bacteria > Bacteroidota > Bacteroidia > Chitinophagales > Chitinophagaceae > JJ008. Next base: position 2,231 of record CAZYTV010000101.1, read on the forward strand.
ATAATAAAGCCGTGGTGAATCCTTTCCAGCCACTATTCAGCCGTAACAATGGTTTCAATTATGGGTTTACAGCCAGCATTCCGATTTTTAACCGCTATAATGTAAAGCGGCAGATACAACAGGCCCGGCTGGATATCAATTACCAGCAACTGCTGTTGGATAACCAGCAATCACTCCTTAACCTGAGTGTGACCAATGCATTTAAGGATTACGAACAACAGAAAAAAGCCCTGGCACTCGAAGAAGAAAATATCATTCTGGCCCGGGAAAACGTGAATATCGTATTACAGGTTTATAAACTCAACTCCACCACCCTGATCCAGTTAAAAGAAGCCCAACTGAGTTTGCAACAGGCTTATAACCGCCTGATCGCTGCGAGGTATAATGCGAAGCTGGCAGAAACGGAGCTGATGAGGCTGAAGGGTGATCTGGTGAAATAGTCAGTGGTGAGTGGTCAGTAGTCAGTGGTCAATACATCGATGATTGTGCTTAATTTTGTAAAAAAGATAATATGGCGCCGCTTATAGGAATTATAATGGGAAGTGACAGTGATCTGAATGTGATGCAGGCTGCCTCAGATATACTCAGGCAATTTGCCATACCCCATGAAGTAACTGTGGTTTCTGCTCACCGTACCCCGCACCGCATGATCGAATATGCGGAGAAAGCCCGGGAACGCGGATTAAAAGTGATTATAGCCGGGGCCGGCGGAGCCGCACACCTGCCGGGGATGGTAGCCGCTGTTACCACTTTACCGGTTATTGGTGTTCCTATTAAATCCTCCAACTCCATCGATGGCTGGGATTCAGTACTATCCATCCTTCAAATGCCAAACGGAGTGCCCGTAGGTACAGTAGCCCTGAATGCTGCTAAAAATGCAGGCATCCTGGCCGCTGAAATCCTGGGCACTTATGACGAAGATATTGCAGATAAAATCGCCGCTTACAAGAACAACATGAATAATGAAGTGATTGAGAAAGTAGAGAAAATGAAACAGCAGGGCTGGGAAAATAAATTCGATTAATGTTCCTGCAGGATCACGAATTCCTGTTCCAGGGTTAATGATTCATCATAGAGCGTTCTCAGGATACCACTCCCCCATTTTGCATAGTAATAACAGATATTTTCACTTCGTTCCTGTAAACCATTACCGGGAAACAACGCCGCTTTGACCGCCTGTATCTGCCGCTGCTGATCACTGTATTTTCTTTTCTCCGCCCGTAGCATTTTCTTTTCCAGTTCCTTTAACCGGAACAGGGTTTTTGTCTTCAGCGATTCCACATGCTTTTCCAGGGAAAGGTCCACCGCCCCTGCCTGCTTTTTAAACGATTCGTATAACCTCTCCAGTTCTGAAAGCGAACCATTGAGTGTGATTTTATCCGGATTTGTTTTTTTTACTAACTGGTTGAGCAGGACTTCTCCCGGTTGAAAAAAATCTTCTATGGCAAATCCGGCTTTGCGGATAGCCTCCTGCCATTTTTTCTCGAGCAGCAGAAAGGAGTTCCGCAAAATGAGCACCGGGAAAGGCACTTTATAATAGTCAAAAAGCCCTTTCAATTGAAGCCAGTATGCAGTCTCACCACCGCCACCAATGAAGGCGATATTGGGTAAAATAGATTCTTCATAGAGTCCGCGCAGAATTACATTGGGACTAAACCGTTCCGGGTGATTGTCCAGTTCGTTGAGTATTTCCTCCTGGCTAAACCGAATAGTGGTATCCACTACCTGGTAAATCTCTCCTTTTCTTTCAATCCGGTTACGGATATCATCCTTCAGGTAAAATAAATTGATTTCCCGGGCACTGGCCTGCACTTTATAGCCGGCTTTTTCAAGTGAGCCGGCAGATTGTTCCAATATAGGTGCAGCCGGTTGTGCTAACAGTTCTTCACGAAACACAGGTATCATGGTCTGTTTCAGGACTGCATTATCAGGCAAAAGGACCAGCAGGCCAAATTCATTAAAAAGCGCATTGACAAAACGGAACGTTGCTTCCTGTAATGTCACCCCTTCTTTATACGTATTCCGGACAAGGGTTATCATTTCTTTACCATGAGGCAGTATCCCCAGCTGACCTTCCATCTGGTTAATCAGGCTGGTTACCTGTTTATCCAGTAACATTCTCCCTACGGCTCCTTTCTGGGTACTTTTCCAAACAAGTTTCTCCCCGTTCAGCCGGATATGATTGAGTTCATCCAGGTCTGCATCCTCAGATCCGATATAATAAACAGGTACAAACAGATAGTCCGGCATACTGATATTCAGTGTATCGGCCAGTTTGATGGCATGAATGATCTTATAAATAAAATACAGGGGGCCTGTAAAAATATTATTCTGATGTGCGGTCGTTACGGTAAAGGTATCCGGAGATAAGAGTGCGGTTATGTTGTCACTTATCTTCGGATGGGGATTCAATCCCTCGTATTGCTTTTGCAATTCCTGAACCAGCAGTTCCCGGTTCGTTGCAAATTGCTTTCTTACCGAAATTGCTTTAGAGAGCCCCTGCAGGGATGGCACTTCGGCATAAAAGGGTTTCAACGCATCAGCCTGGTCGATATAATCCACCACGATACGGGAGAAAGCACCTGTTTGCCGATAAGGAATGCGGGTAGAGGTAAAGTTCATACGAAGTTGTAAAAATAAGGAGTCTGGAGCAGAGAAAAAGCGGTTGTTCAGCCTGGGCTGATCCCGGAGCTGATTTTATGAATTTGTTTGATTTTTCAATACAGCCATTTCCCGCTGATTATCTCAAATCTATACAAAGATAACGCAGATCAAAACAACTTTTTTTGAAGTACAATGTTTAATAAATTGTAGACCTGTATCAAATGCGTTTTGAATTTTAAGCAGCTAATCTGCGCCATCTGCGCTTAAAATCTGCGATAATCTGCGGGAAAACTTACCCGCAGCGCTCCACATCAAACGGACGCAGCTCCATACTGGTGGACACCCGGTTCACCAATTCGCTGACTAGTTTTCCTGTACCAGCACCAAGGCTGAGCCCCTGCATGGAGTGGCCGGTAGCCACCGTAAGATTAGATAGTTTTTTTACCCGGCCTATAAAGGGTAAGCCATCAGCAGAACAGGGCCGGTAACCATACCAGATTTTTTCTTTGGGTGGCAGTGGCACATCAAACTCCGGATAAAAACGTTTCACTGCATCGAGTATTCCCTGAACCCGGTTCATGCGGGGCGGTGTTTTATGAGAAGTGACTTCCATCGTTCCGCCAAAGCGAATTTTATTCCCATCCATTGGGGTCAGGGCTACCCGGCCCTCTACCAGTATGGAAGGATAATTTATCTTATAGGGAGAATCTTCCAGTGTAACAGAGTACCCCCGGCCGGGCATCAGCGGAATATCCAGGTCAAGCATTTTGGCCGTTTCCCTTCCCCAAGAGCCGGTGGCCAGTACTACTTCATCCGCTTCAAATGCCTGGTCTCCGGCAATAACTTTTCTGACTTTTCCACCGGCTGTTTCAAAACCGGTTACTTCTGCATTCCGAACCAGTTGTACACCCGTAGTGGGCAGGTAGTCCAGCAACTGGCTCATCAGTTTATTGGGATAACAGTGCGCATCACATTTAAAGAATAAGGCACCGATCGCATTGATTTTTGTATGCGGTTCCAGCAGATCCAGTTCCTGTTTGTTCAGCATTACGGTATCAGTAAGTCCGAGTTGGAGGGCTTTCACTGCGGTATGATGTGCATGGTCTGCGGCCGCAGCTGTCTGGAACACTTCAATCAACCCTTTATGCTCATACGCAAACTGCAGTCCGGGTATACGGGTCCATGCTTCATACTCTTTTTTGCTGAGGATCGCAATATCCCGGAGCGGTACCGCGGCCGCTTCCACTTTTTGCGGGGTGGCACTGCGCATGAATTTCATACCCCAGCTGATCAGGTTCATATCAAACCGGGGTTGTACATAAAAAGGACTCTTGGAATTCCACATCCATTTAAACCCCAGTTTTACGATACCCGGGGTGGCCAGCGGAATAAAATGTGAAGGACAGATATACCCCGCATTGCCATAGGAACAATTATCTGAAAAATCGCCTTTGTCTATAACAGTTACTTCCCAGCCGGTTTTGCGTAAATACAAAGCTGAACTTAATCCGATTATTCCTCCGCCGATGACAATGACCTTGCTCATAGTTTTCTTATTTAATCCATTTTTGCTGCAACATTTTTATAAAATATCCACCCACCACACTTCTTGCCTGGAACCCGACCTGTTTACCATTCGTGGTTTCATGCCAGTCACTCAAAGGAACCCGGTCAGGGGTTTGCGTGGCAAAATTAAATACTGGCTCAATCAAAGCCTGAAAATCCTTTTCGTTATCACATAAAGTCGCCGTCCAGACAATCCAGTCTGACTTGGTATAGGTTCTGCGGCTGTCCAGTGGTAAGCCAAACGGCTGTTGCTTCTTCAGGTAATACTTTACTTCTTTCTGATAAACTGATTCGGGGAAAAGCCCAAGTCCAAGGAGCTTATCCCAAACGAGGTTGTATTTCTGGCTCCAGGTTTTATTCTTATCAAAGGTCAGGGCATAATGATCGCCTTCATCTGCCATCTGCATCCACCGGGTGGCATAGTCGGCAGCTATATTGTGATAATTACCCGCCTCCCCTTTCTTTCCCAGTCCCCGGGCCATCTGTGCATAGGCTGCAATGCCGGCAATCGCTTTCAGGGACAGATTGGTATTCCTGGCCAGGTGACCGGCAAAATCATCGGTACATAACTGGTTAGCGGGATCAAAGCCATCCTTCACCAGGAATTCCACCCACTGACTGAGCACCGTCCAGTGTTTCTTTGCAAAATCAAATTTATTCTCCGCTTTACAGATGGCAGCCGTCAGTATGATCATATTACCAGCCTCTTCCACCGGCATATCTTCGGGATAGGTTTGCCCGTTGGCGATCGGATAGGTGCCCAGGTCATGTGCAGGAAATGGTTTGGTCCATTTGCCGGATTCACTATAATACATGAGCGGCTCTACCATCCCTTTCAGCAGGTCTGGATTATATAGCAGGCTAAGCGGTGCAGATGGATAGGTTACATCCACTGTCCATATTGATCCATTACTGAAATTCTCTTTTTGCGGAAATAAGAGTTCATTGTTTGGCCCTCTCACCAGTTTATGCGCGGCGAGTGATTGTCGGTAAGCCATGACACAAAGTTTTGCGTATGCTTCCCCACCCGCTTTTTCTGCATCAGCATACAACTGCCGGTCAAACTGATCACAACGTTCCATCACCCTGACCGACTCCTCCATAGATTTGTCCAGCATCTGTTCCGTTGACGTATAATTTTTCTTCCACCAGGCTTTCAGGTCCTGGTTAAAATACTGAATGGAATAGAGGTCGTCATATGCGATAATCAGGGTATGTGGCAAAGGCAGATCACTGACTTTACCAAAATCTATTCTTGTTTCACTATATCCAATCAGCTTCTTTCCGGGTAATGAAGGTTCCGGGCTTTGCCTGATTTTCGGATTTTTATAGGCTGCCACATACAAATAGCCCCAGTCGATCCGGATATCATCCCCTTTCGCTTTTAGTACCGGCTGAGTCGCTGTACCGGTCTTCAGATATTGCAGTTTGCCGTACACCCCTTTTTGCTTTTTTACCGGGGTATTGGGTTGATTCCTTACGAGGTTATCGGAAGCCAGGAAATAAAGCGATACTTCATGCTTTTTTTCATCCAGTGACTGCACATGAAACTGGACATAACTAACCGGCTTTGACAAAAGATCAGCATCTGACGCAATCAGCGGGGAGATAAAATCACACATCAGGAATACCGGGCCGCAGTGAAAACTGTATTTGGATTTGGTAGCCGTCATTTCAAAGCCGTTCTGGATGGCTGGTTTCACCCCGGCCATTTTCTTCTGCGTGGCCAGTCCCGCATCCACCCAGGCAAATCCGCCGGTATTGGTACAATGGATGGCCAGAACATTATTCCCTTTCTTCAGGTACTTACGGATCAACTCATCCAACGAATAAAACTTCAGTTCACTGGTATAACAACCCGTACACTGATATATCGGCTGACCATTGAGAAATACTTCCACATCATCATCATGCCTGAGTTGCAGCATCAAGGGATCTGCGGGCAACTGATCCATTGTAAACACTCTTCTTACCCAGATATCCTTTGTTTTCCATTCCGTTACAGCTTCATTATTCCATCCACTGCCAAAAGGCATTTTACCGGTTACCCATTCCTTCGGATTGAAATTTTCATTCATCCAGCTCTTGCCTGGTTTTCTTTCCGTATAATAACACTCAGCTGGTTTCACTATACCAGGTGCCAGTAAGGTTTCAGGTGGATAAACGGGTTGACCGAGGAAATTATAGAGTTGCCCATCCACATTTAGTATCCCCACCAGTGATTGTTCGGCTCCGGTCCAGTGTCGGGTAACCGATTCATTGAGTTTATCCGTGGTGCTCCAGATGCTGAAATAAGGATCATGAACAACCAGCGGGTAAGCAGGAGCTTTATTGACCTGGGCAAAAGATGCAATAGTCCATAAAACAGCAATTAACAGAGTGGGCTTTTTCATGTAAAGAAATTTATAATCATGTCACCCCTCCCACCTCCGTTTCATTCCGGTGGGCAAGTCAGGGTTTTCAAATTGCAATGACAAGAGCAACTCAATCAATAAAAATGTCAGCCCTCCCTTCTACGTTCCACTTCGGAGTGCAAGTCGGGCTTAAATACTCACAAATCCTCCCTGTTATAAACAATCTTCAAACTTTAAATATCTTCTCTCATTGGCACATTGGCATATTGGCATATTGTCATCCTGAGCTTGCCGAAGGAGACAAATCAGTAATTCACCTTCACCTCATTAATCCTCGTCGGCAACCACAACTGCATTTCATTTTTTCCCCGGTTGGCCCATGCATAATACGGGATAGCGATAATTTTCTTTTTCGCCGTTATTAAAGACTGACCATCTTCTCCCACCGTTACCACCGGCACTTCAGCCGTAATTGCTTTTACATACTCATCCAGCACTTTATAGTCAATGGATTCAAACTTTGTGTTTTTGGGAACAATCATATTCCAGGCTTTCCCATTGTTATCCGCCCCTTCCACACAATACACGAGTGGCCCCCGTTGTATCGCTATACGGCCCTGGTCCTGCTTCACCTCAGTACGGGCTTTAATTATTTTTACCTCCATCGGAAATTCAAACTCCAGTTGGTCACCCTTACGCCAGTCCTGCTCCACCACCATATATCCATTGTTAACTGTGTAAGGAATATCTTTCCCATTAAGTTTGAGAACCGGAGTACTGTTTACACTTTCAAACCCTTCGCTCAGGGGTTGAATGGAATATAAACCACCAGGCGCCACTTCCTGCTGAACCCAGCCGGGCACCCGCAGGTGAAGCTTGAATTTTGATTTTTTTACCGGATCAATATTGATCTTCACCTTTCCCTCCCATGGATAATTGGTTTCCATTTTCATACCGACTATCCCATTCTTTAGGTTGAAGCTGGTATTGCTGCCCACATAGAGATTGACAAACACTGCATTTTCCCCGTATGCATAAATATAGTTTCCTAGTGAAGCCACCAGCCGCGCAATGTTAGCCGGACAACAGGCCGTACCAAACCATTCCCGGCGCTGATGCTGTCCTCTTGAAGCCAGAGGGTTACCATAAAAGAACCGGTCTCCGCTGAGGCTTAACCCATCCAGTGCTCCATTATATAAACTTCTTTCCAGCACATCCATATACTCAGCATTACCGGTGAGGGCGCTCATCCGCTGGTTCCAGAACACCATCCCGACAGAAGCACAGGTTTCACAATAGGCCTGTTCATTGGGCAGGTCATAGTCTACACTGAAGCCTTCGTTACTCCCTGCAGAACCAATACCCCCGGTGATATACATATTACGATACACCACATCTTCCCAAACCTTGCGCATGGCTTTCAGGTAAGCCGTATCTCCTGTCTGTGCAGCTACATCCGCAGCACCCGTATACATATACATCGCCCTTACTGCATGGCCGGTGATTTCTTTTTGCTCTTTTACCGGTAATACATCCTGCGCATAAGCCGTATCTTTCCAATCAGTCCAGGTATATCCTTTGGCCAGTTTTTTTCCTCTTTCACTCAGCAGCCAGTCTGATAAATTCAGATAGGCCAAATTATTGGTGACTTTATACAATTTCACCAGGGCCAGTTCCAGTTCCTGGTGTCCGGTGACCCAATGCTTTTTACCGGGACCAAAAATGGCTCCGAAATGATCGGCCCATTTTATACATACATCCAGCAATTTACGTTTGCCGGTTGCATTAAAATAAGCCACCCCCGCTTCGATCATATGACCGGCATTGTAATCCTCATGCATACTCATATCGGTATAGCGGTCCTGTAATCCCTTGAGTGTATACCAGGTGTTGAGGTAGCCATCCGGCTGCTGGGCGGCGGCGATCTTATCAATCCATTCATCACATTTCTTTTCCATGGCCTCACTGGGATGTGTTTTTAATGAATAGGCCATCGCTTCGAGCGCCTTGAACACATCACTGTCATCATAAAAGATACCCTCATGCTCTTCACCCTTTGCCCGGGCCACCCGTTCAAAATTCCGGATACGGGGCGTGGCTGTTTCTGTCTGGTAAATACAGGCATCCAGCGTTTTGGTGGCCACTTTATCTATTTTGGGTTTCCAGAACTGATCGGTCACATTTACCTGGGAAAAATTAACAAACTCAAATTGTTTAAGTGAAGTCTGTGCCTGGGCAGCAGTGGCCGCAGCCAGCAATGGAATCAATATCCCTTTTTTCATGATACTATTATTATAATTTAAAAATCATCCCTTCTTCCGCCACATTAAAGCCGGCGGCCCTGACCTGGTCTTTTTCATCCGAGTTTTTCTTCAGCAGGGGGTTAGTATGATTAAAATGAATGAAATGCACTTTACTTCTTACAGAATCCGGCAATCCGATCATCCGTTTTGCCGTTTCTTCTACAAATGGATGTGGCACTTCTCCCATATTTCGTCCGGGCAATTCCCCGTTTTTATAGAAAGTCCCATCAATCAGCACTACACTAAACTCCTTTATGATCTCCGTGATCTCCCTGTTCCATTTTTCCCATTTATCAATATCCGGAATAAATAAAATTTTCTTACCGCCGCTGCTGATCACCAATCCGGCAGTTTCTGAATATTCATCCCGGTGAGGAACCAGAAAGGGAGTGATTTGCAAATGGGCTGACAATTCAACAAGGCTGTCTTCCTTCAGGGTGCGCAGTTCAATATTCTTTAATTGTACCAACTGACTCCAGGGACCATTGTTCCGGAGAAAGGAATCCATCCGGGGCAGGGCGTAAGCCGGGATAGCTGAAGTCCCCATGGCTTCACGGCCCAGCTGCATCAGCCCGGTATAATGCCCGATATGTGCATGGGTGATGAAAATACCATCTGGTGTATAATCCGGTGTGACGGGCAGGTATTGCTGCAGATTTTTTAACTGAACGGTTATATCCGGAGTGGCTTCGATTAACCAGTATTTTTTGGTTGTCCTGTCCACCACTGCGAGACAGGTCACCCCTTTTTTCTCTTCTTTTCCTTTCCAGTACGACTGGCAACATTCCTTTTCACATCCGGCCTGCGGAAAACCTGCATCCTGAGCCACACCAAGTACCACCAGGAATTTATCCGGAAGTGAATCGGCCGGTTGTAAGGGTTTTTGTTGA
>CAZYTV010000101.1:11957-14225 GCA_964650455.1 uncultured Chitinophaga sp.
CCCTGAACTTTAATAAACCGGCACAGAGCAGCACAATAACAACAAGAAATAATTTGAAGCCCCGGGTATGCATGATTATCCGATTTTAGGCAGTTTATACCCGTTATGGTAAGAAGCTGCCAGGTATTTCCGGTTTACACGGTCATCAGTGAACCGGCCCTGTTGCTGGTTCCAGTCGAGTTTTTTACCACTCCGGAAAGCGATATTCCCCATCTGGCTCAGCATCGCAATATGGGAAGCTTCCTCAATAGAACATTTCAACTCATTCGTTTTCCGGGAGCGGATCACACTGACAAAATTTTCCATGTGTTTATCCAGGCCGTTATCCACTGATTTCTTTCTTTCCACGAGCACTTTGCCCGGGCTACGGGGTTCTTCCATCACTTCCCAACCACCGCGATCCAGTTCAAGGGTACCATTATCGCCGATAAATGACACCCCATGATTCTGTTTATATAATCCATTTTCGATTCCGATCGCATGATCCCAGGACAGGCTGAATTGATCAAACTGGTAAAGGGCCGTCAGCGTATCCGGTGTTTCCTGTGGTGAAGCTGGATCACCGAAATTTCCACCCATGGCACTGATAGATTTCGGCACCGTGGCCTTCATTCCAATCAATGCATAATCCAGGAGGTGTACACCCCAGTCGGTCATCAGTCCGCCTGCATAATCCCAGAACCAACGGAAGGTGAAATGAAAACGGTTGGCATTAAAAGGACGCAATCTGGCCGGACCCAGCCATCGGTTATAATCCACACCGGCAGGTACCGGACTATCAGCTATAAATGGGATTGGTTTTTTCCAGCCTACAAAGCACCAGACTTTAACCGCCCTGATATTACCCAGTTTTCCACTGTGTACAAAGTCGACCGCGTCTTTGAAATGCTGCTGACTTCTTTGCCATTGACCGGCCTGCACCACCCGGTTGTATTTTTTCTGGGCAGCGATCATGATCCGGCATTCTTCGATAGAATTTCCGACAGGCTTTTCGACATAAATATCTTTCCCTGCCTGGCAGGCATCCACCATCTGCAGGCAATGCCAGTGATCAGGGGTGCCAATGATCACCGCATCAATATCTTTCTGATCGAGTAAGGCCCGGTGATCGGCATAGGTCTTTACTTTTGACGCATCCACATTCAGGGCAGCCAGTTCTCCCATCCGCTTATCCAGTACATTCTTATCTACATCACAAAGGGCCACCAGGTTTACACCCGGAATCTTCAGCATCGCTTTCAAATCAGACCAGCCCATTCCATTGATACCGATCACCCCCACATTGATCTGGTCCGATGGAGCAATCCGGTTTTTAAAAATGGCAAATACATCATTACCAAATGAATTCGCCAGCATGGTTCCTGCCGTTAAGGCACTGGCCTGGAATAAGAATTTTTTTCTGGAAGACATAGCTTTAGTTTATTTATTCGTAATAGCCCTGAGGGATGATAAGGTTTATAAAGTTTATTGAGTTTATATGGTTTAGCTATCCTGCTTAGTACATCCCTGACACCTGACATCTGACAACCAATTTCAGATTACCTGGAACCCGTAAGCATATGGATCATCCTCTCTGTCGATCCAGATCGTATTGTAGCCATACACTTTCGCCCAACCTTCCACGGAAGGACGGATAGCCGGTTTGTCCTGCACAGTCAGTTCCTCTTCTATACGGCCAATGAATTTACTGCCGATAATACTTTCATGAATGAATTCATCTCCTTTCTTCAACTTACCTTGCGCATACCATTGCGCCATCCGGGCACTGGTGCCGGTACCACAGGGTGACCGGTCGATCGCTTTATCTCCATAAAATACCGCATTCCGCGCTGTGGATGATTGATCCAGTACGGCCCCTGTCCATAAAATATGTGAACAACCATTGATCGTTGGATCATCCGGATGTACAAAACTGTATTTCGCAGTAATATTTTTCCGTAATTCCCGGGCCCAGGCAATCAGTTTATCGGCTGCATAATGTTCAAGTCCTTTAAAGTTCTTCTGCACATCCACAATGGCATAAAAATTACCACCATACGACACATCCACCATCAGCTCTCCCAGTTCCGGACAATCCGCAGTCAGTTCCGCCGAATGCAAAAAAGCGATTGTGCCGTGTCTTCGGAGAACTTCACGATCTTCCCGCTCAGTGAACCCGAAGGAGCGCTCATTCTCTCTTGTGGTGCGCAACAGCGAGCAAAGTAAACGAAGAAGAACACCAATTGAGTCTTCTGCTGAATGGGGAAAAAAATTCCACGCCGATATCTC
>CAZYTV010000102.1:0-14121 GCA_964650455.1 uncultured Chitinophaga sp.
CAGCCGCTGGGCCATCCGCTGGGTGCCAACTTCAGGGAGTGGTTTGCGATTGCCCGTTATCAGCCCGTTCCTAAATGGCTGATCACCGGAAAACTGATTGCCTATACACAGGGTCGCGACAGCAGTGACCGCAGTTTTGGCAGCAATATATTCTACCCGAATGTAGCTCCTTTCCGGCAGGCGGATTTTGGCTACGATATTGGCAGCGGCTGGAAAACCTCCGTCTTTATCGGGTCTTTCCTGGTCTCGTATGAATGGAAGGAAAATCTGTTTTTTGAACTGAATGCCCTGGTGCGTAAACAGGAAACAAAAACTGCGCCGCTTGTTTCCGGCAATATTTCAGTGATCAGTTTTGGTCTCCGTTGGAATATGCACCGCCGGGAGTTTGATTTTTAGAAAATTTGTCTTCCCGGAATCGCTTTATATCATGAATGACTTTACGGGTAAATATATTGGCCCCGTTACTATTGAGGTGCTGTGAGTTGTAAAAATAATCTTTATTCTGAGACATACTGTCTGTTGAATAATCGAAGAAAGGAATCTGGTATTTCCGGGCAAAGCTGTCATAAATAGCAAAGACCTGTTTCCGGTTGGATACAAACTGCTGGCCCCCGATAAATTCAGGGGAGTAAACCATAATAATCTCAATTTTCCGATCCCTGGTTTCACGTAAAAACTGGTCGAAGAGTGAAATAGTGGCACTGTCAAAATGCTGAACGTACGTCTTCTGAATAGCCATGGCACGATCCAGGTCATTGTTCCAGATCAGATCCTGTCCGCTGTAACCTTTATAACGGTCAATATAATTCAAGGAAGGTTTCAGCATTATTTTCAATGCATTTTTCAAGGCGTCTTTCTTCCCGGCATACCTGACCAACGGCAGTTTGTAATCGTAATAATCAAATCCGAAGTAGGTTTTAGTGGCATCCAGGATCTCTTTATTGCCGAGGTAAGGCAGAAATTGTTCAGGATTGTACAGTTCTTTCTTTTTATCAAATGTAAAATTGTCAAGCGAGAGGATAATCGTTGAAGGCGGTTTGTCATATTTGAGCAACAGGTCATGCCGCAGGTATTGCATATAAAAATTATGACCGTCAATACCGAGGTTATAAGTATTCAGACCGGTACTGTCTTCAATGATCTTTGGGTTCAGGTGCAGCCAGGCCCTGGATGATCCGTAGATAACAATATCGGCATCCACTTTTCCCTCGAGAATGTCATTCCATACTGCGTAGTCACCTGTTTTCGAAGTCTTGAGGGTATTATTAATATACCGGTCGGCAATAAAGGCGAGGACCACCAGCGGTGCCATGAAAAGTAATGTATAAAGGATAAATTTTTTCATGCTTAAAACTGAAAATAAATAAACTGCTGAGAGCTTCCTTTGAACACAAACAACAGGATGATAATTGCATAATAGACAGACCAGCGGAAAATCCGGTTGTATTTAACGTTGAATTTTTCAAGGGCATACTTGTGTTCCCGGCCATACCATTCAGTCAGGATAAACCCACCCAGCAGCAGGTATAGTTCCGGGGGGATTAAATCGAAGGGCTGAAAGAACGGTCCGGTAAAGATCCCGCCCAGATAATGGAACGCGTGTGCAAGATTATCTGCACGGAAAAATATCCAGGCAAAAAGGGTCAGGGTAAAGGTTAACAGGATGGACAAAAGGTCTTTAATACCCGGGAAAATGCGGCCTTTTGCCACTATGTCAAGATTATTCCGGTTCGTATTCATGAGCACCGAGGGTAAAATAAATAATGCATTCAGGAACCCCCACACTATAAATGTCCAGTTGGCGCCATGCCAGAATCCGCTGACCAGGAAAATGATAAAGGTATTCCGGACCTTCATCCATTTGCCTCCTTTACTTCCTCCAAGCGGTATATAGAGATAATCACGGAACCAGCTCGACAGGGAGATATGCCAGCGCCTCCAGAATTCGGCAATATCACGTGAGAAATAGGGGAAAGCAAAATTTCGCAAAAGATCAATCCCGAATAATCGGGCTGTACCCAGCGCTATGTCTGAATAACCCGAAAAGTCGCCATAAATCTGGAAGGCAAATAATAAGGCCCCCAGGACCAGGATGCCCCCATGATAACTTTCACTGTTATTGAAAATCTGGTTCGCATATTCCGCACAGTTGTCAGCGATCACAATTTTTTTGAATAGCCCCCAGAGGATCTGCCGTAACCCGTCAACGGCTTTCGAATAATCAAACTTCCGTTCTTTAATGATCTGCGGCAAAAGGTGAGTGGCCCTTTCAATGGGACCCGCCACCAGCAGGGGAAAGAAACTCACAAAAACCGAATAGTCAACGAAGTTTTTTTCCGGTTTAATCCGTTTATAATAAATATCCAGTACATAGGATATCCCATGAAATGTATAAAAGGAAATGCCGACAGGCAGGATCACACTGATGGTTGGATAACTGATGTTGACCCCGGCCAGGGCAAGTCCGTCCGCAAAGGAAGCAACAAAGAAGTTGTAATACTTAAAGACACCCAGGAAGCCAAGATTGACCACGATACTCAGCCACATCCAGGCACGGGACTTGCTTTTTGTACTGCTCTCATGTATCCGGATACCCGTATAATAATCCAGTAAAGTGGAGAAAATAAGGAGAAAAAGGAAACGCCAGTCCCAGCAGGCATAAAAGAAATAACTGGAAACCAGCAGCAGTATATTTTGCCACCTGACCTTTCCTTTAGTGGCAAACCAATAAAGAAAAAATACGATGGGTAAGAAAATCGCGAAACTTATGGAATTGAAAAGCATGAAATTAATAGGTTCTTTTCTTAAACAGTTTAATGGAGTTTTTTAAGGGTATTGTCTTCCTGCTTTTCCATAAGTATACTTACCCTAACGGATAAATTGCTTGATGAACTTGGATTTTTTGGTTTATTAACCGTGGGATTCAATAATCCGGGATCAAAAGTAAAAGCCGTTTATCAGTTCGCTATGTTTTGAAAAACAACTTATTATGAAATTTCTTTTGACAGAAAATGACTTTTCTGAGACTATTGTAAGAGCTTGTCGGTGCAACAGGTTATTCGGATTGTCTACTAGCGGATGAAGGTAATACTTAATTTGGGTATATGCAAGGGGGGCGATGAAGCAAATTTGTTTGACAGATATTTATGTCGTTAAAAAAAATATAATATGATACGTACTGGTCTTTTTTACCCTTCCAGGTGAATGGAAAAAACGATCATTCTTGACTGGATCTTGTCAAACATGCTTGAAAAGCGCAGGTTTTCATCCCTTGCATGGATATTCCGAAGCCCGTTACTGATTTTAATTTCAGGGGAGAAGATAAAACTGGGGAAAAAGAAGTTAAACCCGATGCCGAATTCAGGACCAAAATCATGCTTTTGAATCTTGATCAGTTCTTCTGCTTTCTTAGACCGGGCATTACTGGCCATATCTATATCCGCTTTAAAACCAGCCAGGGTATAGACCCGGAAATTGCCGATCCGGTCGCTTTGGAATTTTACCTGGAATGGAAACGACATGATCACCGACTCTACTTTCTTGGTGACTTCCGTATTGCCGTCAAAATCGGGGTATTTGAGTTTGTAAAAAATATTCCGCTCGATAAACATGAGCTGCGGGTTAAAACGTACCTGGAAACGGTTGGAAATCCTGCCCGTCGCAGATAAGCCGAGGGTCAGTCCGCCAGAATTAATCGGTTCTCCAATTAATACACTATCAGACTGTAAAAAACGTTGATGCCATTCAGTCTGAAACCGGGCAAGGTTGACACCAATAGTAATACCGAAATAATAGGGTTTACTGTCATGGTCAAACATATTCAACTCTACCTTGCCGAATTGGGCATTGGCAACAGGGGAAAACAGTAGTAAACCGTTCAGCAGTACGGGTACAGCGAGGAGCCTGATTAAACTTTTCTTCCAGAATAAATACAACATATACCTAAGGTCAGCGGCTGAAACTCTGTTTCGGAGTAACCCACTTTTTTTAAAATGTCAGTAAATAATTGGCGATCCGGAAAAGCATTGGCTGATTCATTGAGGTATTCATAAGCCTCTTTATTCTGTTTGAACCAGCGGGCTACCTGTGGAGCTATGATTCCCATATACAGGTTGTACAAACCTTTGACCGCTTTGCGGCGGGGTTTTGAAAATTCCAACACGATCAACCGGCCCCCGGGCTTTAATACCCGCTTTATTTCAGAAAGACCCTTTTCGAGGTTTTCAAAGTTCCGTACTCCAAATGCCACCATCACGGCATCAAACGTATTATCGGCAAATTTTATTGTCTCAGCGTCCCCGTTGTGTAACTGGATTTTGCCCCCAAGTCCTTCTTTTTCAATCTTTTTTCTTCCAAGTTCCAACATGCCATCTGAAATGTCTATTCCGGTTATCTGTTCCGGCTTCAGGATGGAATAAGCCATGAGAGCCATATCCGCTGTACCTGTGGCCACATCCAGTATATGCTTCGGATTGTCTTTTTTAAACTGGTTAATGGCTTTTTTCCGCCAGCGGATATCTATCCTGGCCGACAAAAAACGGTTCATCAGGTCATATCGGCCGGCAATACGGTCAAACATATCGGCCACCTGCTCTTTTTTTGTTTTTTCAGAGTCCTTGAAAGGGATAATGTTATCGTGGGGGAGGGGGTTTGACATGGGGTGCAAAGGTAGAGAGTTTAGATGTTTAGACGTTTAGATGTTTAGAGTTTTCTTATGGCGCTGTATACTAAACGACTAAACGACTAAACCCCTAAACGACTAAACCCCTAACCCCCTAAACCTCTACCTTTGCCCCCATGGAAATCACTTCAGCCAAATACATCATCAGCAGCCCTACCTATAAACAATGCCCGCCAGCTTTGAATCCGGAGTATGCCTTTATTGGCCGGAGTAATGTCGGGAAGTCATCCCTTATCAATATGCTGACGAACCAGGTAAAGCTGGCCAAGACCTCCGCAAATCCGGGGAAAACACAACTGATCAATCATTTTGAAATCATTTCATCTGATAAAAAGAAATGGAATATAGTGGATCTGCCCGGGTATGGCTATGCAAAAGTGTCGCAGAAAGCCCGGAATAACTGGGGAAATATGATCGAATCCTATATCCGGAAAAGGGAAAACCTGGTATGCTTATTTGTCCTGATCGACAGCCGGCATACCCCACAGGCAATCGATCTGGAGTTCGTCAATCAATTAGGGGAATGGCAGATACCCTTTGTACTCGTTTTCACCAAAACGGATAAAAACAAACCCGGGGCCACCCTTCGGCATTGCAATGAATTCCTCCAGGCGATGGCCGATAGCTGGGAACAACCCCCCCCGCATTACCTGACCTCAGCAACCACCCGGGTCGGCAGGAAGGAAATACTGGACTATATTTACCAGTTAAACCAGAGTTTTAAACGCCTCTGAGGAGCATGAGTGGAACCCGATTTATTATTGTAATTTGCAGGGGTATTACCGAAAACCATGAAAATTAAACTGTCCGAAAAAAATATGGTTGTTGTCCTCTTTGTCCTGGTACTGATAGTATTCTCCCTGGCCCAGGAACAATCGCGTGTGATGGAACGGGTTTATACCGGCAAATGGGATCTCCGGGCAACAAACAACGAACAACCCGTAAAAAACACACCAGCACAGATTGCCGGACCTATCCGGCGGGCTCAGCATACATCTGATTAATCAGTAAAATTTGTTGAAGGAAGGGATAATATACTCCGGGTTTCTTCTGTAAAGAGGAAGCGGAGGCCTCAACGGGAATACCCGTTGCAAAATCAGGCATCCCACCGGATCAGTTCACTACTTTGTTGGCACAACTGCTGCTGGCAAATGCCTCCGGTTTGGCCTTGAATGCAAACCCCATTCCCAGGATATAGCCCATGGCTTCCTTTAAGGCATCATTGCTCTTAAACTGTGGGTTGGTATTGATGTCTGCATGCACTTCCATGTCCACATCATACAGGGTAAACAGATGACAGAGTTCGTAAGCGATCTCAATACTCTTGGCTACTTCCGTCAGCATCCGCTCCTTGATGGTAAAAGGTTGTTGAGTCTTTTCATTGTGAATAAACATAAACCCGCCCTGTCCTTCTCTCAGGAAGACAATAACAGTGGCAAATTCGGTTTCCTTTCCTTTCACCTGTGAATCGGTACCAATGCAGACTTTAAGCCGGTGACCATTTCCTGTTTCCCGTTTGATGGCCGTCTCGACCGCATCAATGATGGGCAGTTCAATGGGATCACCATTAAATTTTCTCCAGCGCATATAAAAAGAGGTTTTCCTAAGTTACAGGAAAACCTCTGAATTACAATAGGGGCACGGATTATCGTTCTGTTACAACTTCGTTCAGGCTTGCCTGTTCAGCGTCTCAGAACAAGAAAAAGTTATTGTCGTACGATCTTTTCAGTCCATTGCTGGCCGTCTTTACTGAAACGGACCATATACATACCGCCGGTCAGACCGTTTGCGGTAATATTATTGATACCGGCAACCAGTACGCCCCGGGCCATGGTTTTGCCGTTAAAATCGTAAACCATATAGTCATAATTGCCCGGGCTGTTGACACTGATCGTATTGGATTCGGTCAGGTTGTTGATGATCCGGGGTTTGGGAGTGCCGGAGTTGTTCGGCAGTCTTACCACATTTGAATAATACTGACGCTCATTGTCAAATACCACACTTAAACGGTATTGCAGATTGCCGGACGCGAATGGTTTATAAATGAAACTGCGGTCTGCGGGGACAGCCTGGTTTACCGGTGCAAAATTTCTGCCATCGGTAGAAACTTCCAGCACCTGGCTGACGACCGCTTCGTCGGCATCCACGATCCAGTTAAACTGGTGCCGGTCACCATTCAGTTGTCCCTGTAAAGTAAGCTGGCGTAAGGGCAGGGGTATGCCTTCTGTGAATGTCGCCTGCAGGGCATACGAACCCAGGCTGGCATAATTAGGTGCATAAACATTTCCTTTACCTTCTATCTTCAGGTAATAGTTACCTGCATTCAGGAGCGTATCGATTACAGAACTGAGCAGGGCGCCCGGATTGTAGACACTGATCTGTGCCTGTGCACTGTTGTATAAAGTAACCTGCAGATCCAGGTCAGAACCGGCATTACCCGTTCCTACATTATAAGGAATTGCATTGAGTTCAAAACGTCCATAGGCAGGTTGTACAAACCGGATCAGGTCCTGGTCTGTACTTTGTTCGATGACTCCGTTTATACTGAACTGATTGGTATTAAAATTAACAGTGGAGGCCGTGGCAAAAGTTCCGGCAAAGTCGTCGGTCCTGTAGGAGAAGCCGTTATTACTGGTGATGACGGTTAAATCACTCTGATAGTTGGTACAACCAAATGAATTGGGACCATTGTTCCAGAGCGTGAAATTCTGGTAATACCCAACACCCATAATGGGCGCCCAGCCGATTTCACCGGTTCCGGCCCCGGGATTATAGTCGGTTGTTTTTACACAACTGCTGTTATAACTGGCCTGGTGAAAAAGTCCCAGCGTATGCCCGGACTCATGGGCGGTTGCTTCGGCAATATTTTTTATATTATAATTCAGCAGGCTGGTAAATACAAAACAGGGTGTATCATCACCCCAGATAAAAGAGTTTACAAAAGCCACACCCCCGGCGCTGCCATACCATTGGTATGTGGGAGTCAGAATCACCCGCATTCTTTTATCAATGGGGGCTGCCAGGAATTTGGCGGAATCAGTCGTTACATTCAGGTTAAATGGACGGTAATCTTCGGCCACCCGGTTAAACACCGTAGTGATCTGGGTATTATCAAGTCCGGAAGGAGCGCATACAATCGGACCGGTGGTATTCCAGCTGGTTCCGCTGACGGTATGCCCATCAAAATCGAGAAACATCACGGCTGAGGCGGAAGGATAACTGCTTAAGGCCGGTACCTGGGCGCGGGCAGTTCCGGCACCCAGCAACAGGGCCAAAACGGGTAAAAAATAGTTTTTCATAACAAGGCGGATTTAGGATTGGACGGATTCAAAGGGTACGGACTAAAAACGGGTCAGCTATAACAAAAAAACAAGGGATTATTCATTGACAAGTTCATAATAATTTTTCTTGACGAGCACCAGCTGGCCATCCAGGTTTTCCAGTTCGTACAGATCACCATGTTTGAAACTGATGATACGGCCGGAATAACGAATGCTGCCATCCGGATTCGTTATTTTAGAAATGGTCAGCCGGGCTCCGTTGAAACTGTCAGAACGGATCACGATACTCTGGATACTATTATTGTATTTGCTGGCCGTGGAAACCACTTCTCCGGGAAACTGGAGGGTATTGTCATCCGAAAGACGAAAATGACTGTTACGGCCTACCGAGGCACTCAGGATATTATCAATATTGCCGGGGTTAACAGGAATTTTGTCCGGGAGTCCGGAGAACAGACGGGGCTTGTTCTGGTCCGGTTCATTCAGCGGTATTTTTGACTCCTGGCTATTGGAGACAAGGGTGGACAGCGCAAGTACTGCGCACAGCATAGTGGTACGAATGTTTTTCATCTGAACTTCTTTTAAGGTCAATAGGATATTGTTCAGCAATCAGGATTGGTGACTGCGGCTTTCAGGAGGGTACGGTATTGTAAAGTTTGGTGAATCTTTTATTCAGTTCCAAAAACAGGGATACAGAAATCTGTAAAATAGAGGAGTAGTACCTGCGGAGGTTCGTAAATTTTCGAATCAATGCCTGTTTATCTACGATTTAATACTGGTTTGTGCTTAACATGACCAGGGTGCAGGCTTCCTGTGTCCTGATGTTTTTAGCAGCGGCGAGTTCAGCTAATTCATCATTTTCTGTACCCGGATTAAAGATGATCCGCCGGGGAGAAAGGGAAAGAATATACGCATAATATTCCCGTTGGTGCTGCGGGTTTAAATAGAGGGTCACCGTATCAATATCGGTGAATGCATTTTTTTCCGTTTCTACTTTTACATCAGCAACAACGGTGGACTTACGCCCGATCGCCACGACCGGGTGTCCGTGACTGCGTAACCGTTGTATCGCCAGGTAACTATACCGGGAAGGATTGTCAGATGCACCCAGCACCAGAGTTTTCTTTTGCGCCATAGTATAAAACTACGAATGGAAAATTAAAATAAACGGTATTGTTCCGGGGCCGTTTGATTTATGATCTCCTGTAATGCTTCTTCAAGCAGTTTGTATTGAAAGGAAAACCCGGTTTCCATGAGTCTGGTGGGCAATACCCACCGGCTTTTCAGCAATAGCTCTGCTTCAGTGCCAATAAGAGCAGCACCTGCTTTCAGTAGCCAGGCCGGGGCCGGCAGCCCGTGTGTATGCCCGGTCAGTTTCCGCAGGGTAGCCATAAACACAGCATTGGTCACAGGGTTGGGTGCGGATATATTGTATACGCCTTTCATCTCCGGATGCGCATGGATCCAGCTGATGGCGCGGCAGAGATCACTGGCATGTACCCAGCTGTACATTTGGTTGCCTTTTCCCTGCTGCCCGCTGAGTCCGTATTTCAGCAGGTTGAAATACGGAAACATGACTCCCCCCTGGCCCAGCGTGATCGCCAGGCGGAGTGCCACCATCCGGGTAGCCGGTATTTCCTGGTCAAAAAAAGTTTTTTCCCAGGCTTTACATACCTGCACCGAAAAATCATTCCTTATTTCTCCATGATATTCATCCTGGGGATGGTCCGTTGCATGCCGGTAGATCGTGGCAGAAGAAGCATTGATCCAGAGTACAGGAGGGTTTGAACATTGACGGATCGCTTTTCCCAGGGCAATAACCGGCATGATCCGGCTTTGCAGGATATCCTCTTTGTTTTTTTGGGTATACTGGCAGTTGACACTCCGGCCCGACAAATTGATCAGCAGGTCCGCCTCTTCCAGCGCAGTGGTCCAGTCTCCCAGGGTTTTGCCATCCCATTTTACAAAGTGGAGATTCCTGCCTGGCATTTCCTCATCACCCGAATTTTCATAGCGGTTGTTGACCGGCTTTGTTAAAGAGCGGGTAAATACAGTCACTGAATTTATATTTCCAAAATAACGGATCAGCTCATGCCCGATAAAACCGGAACCGCCTGCGATGACTATTTTCATGAGTGGATCGTTTAGTTTTTTAAATGGATGAGTTCTTTTCGCTGTATGGTTTGCAGTTCACGGTAACAGATCATCAGATAACCAAGGGCATAAACAGGGGTGACAAAAAGCATAGCAATCAGGTAGTACATGAGAAACGGCAATTGGGTAATCGATAACAAAGTAGTTCCCAGTATACCGGCGAGGGTCCACGCCACTGTTTTGCCATAGCGGTTCCTGTATTTTTTGTGGTACCAGCTTTCTCCGGAGAAAAACAATTGAATAATAAAACTGAGCAATTGCCATCCACCCAGTATAAAATAAAACAATACAAAAGCGTTCTGCCGCTCCTGTTCAAAACAAAGCAGCACGAGACTGGTCAGGAGCAGCGTGGCCTGGGTGAGCAGGTCTGTTTGTTTCATAAATTTCATAACTATAGTATTTATAATTTCAGAAAATAATGAAAATAAAAAGTGAAATAAAAGCCGGACGAACCGGCTTTTCCAAACAAAACATATACATTACTTAAACACTTTCATCAGGGCGCCCACAAACCAGCTTTCTTCTGCCCGGATCATGGTGTCCAGGGTTTTGTCGGCCTGTTTACCCAGCTTTTTAATGCCACTGATGGTATCAACAAAAGTCTTCACTTCCTTATCTTTTTTATCCCCTTCCACGGCTTCCAGTTTATCCAGTAACTGCAGCATGGGCTCCAGCTCTCTTTTCTTCCGCTCTTTCACAATCTGTTTCACTACTTTCCAGATATCTTTCTCGGCAGAGAAATACTCTTTTCGTTCCCCGGAAATCAGTACCCGTTCCACCAGGCCCCAGTTGATCAGCTCGCGGATATTCATATTGGTATTGCCCCGGCTGATATTCAGTTCTTCCATGATATCATCCTGGGTAAGGGGATCCGGACTCACCAGTAACAACGCGTGTATCTGTGCCATCGTGCGGTTGATCCCCCAATGGGTGCCAAAGGCCCCCCAGCTGCTGATAAATTGTTGTTTGGCTTCTGTGAGTTTCATGAAACAAAACTACACCCTGTTTCCGAAATTTCAAAAATTATTGAAAATATATTTTTTACCGCCCGGAGGAGGAATTTGCTAAATTGATTGATGAAGCAGCTACTGGTATTATTTCTTTTTATTATTTCAATTACCGGGAAGACTCAGCAACGGGTATTCCGATTTGCCTTTATTTCAGATACACATATCGGTTCACCCAACGGCTCCGCCGAGGAAGACCTGCGCCGTACGGTCAGGGATATCAATGCTCAAAAAGATATTGCCTTTGTCGTACTCACCGGGGATATTACAGAGATGGGAACAAATGAAGAACTGCGCCTGGCCAAACAGATACTGGATAGTCTCGGCCTGCCCTGGTATATCATACCGGGTAATCATGATACTGGTTGGAGTGAAAGCGGGGGTGATATGTTTAAAACGGTTTTTGGATCTGATAAATTCAGTTTTGAATCCAATGGTATCCGTTTCATGGGCTGCGCCTCTGGTCCCTATGTACGGATGAGTGACGGACATGTACCCCGGGATGCCGTGAACTGGATGGATACAGCGTTAAAAAAAATGAAACCCGGTCAGCCTTTAATATTCCTGAACCATTATCCCATTGATGAAGGACTGGATAACTGGTATGAAATAACTGACCGGCTGCGCCTTTACAATACACAGGTGATATTATGCGGACATGGTCATGCCAACAGGGCTATGAATTTTGAAGATATACCGGGCGTTATGGGGCGTTCTAACCTGCGCGCCAAAGCCACAGAAGGAGGCTATAACCTGGTGGACTGGCGGAATGATTCACTCATTTTTACCGAGCGAAAACCGGTTAATGGAACGGAGAAACGCTGGACTGCCGTTGCTTTAGGGCATCGTGCCTACGTAAAGGATAAATCGTTTAAACGTCCCGATTATACAGTGAAGGAAAAGAAGCCAGGTGTTTCCCTTCGCTGGAGTATTTCAGATGAAGCCAATATTATTTCAACGCCGGCTTACTCGGGCAATCTGGTCGTTGTGGGAAATCAGCTGGGCCGCATTAATGGCTATGATTTTAAAACCGGAAGAAAGAAATGGTCATTTAAAACAGCAGGTGCAGTTTTTTCTTCTCCGGCCATTGCCGGTAGCCGGGTGGTAGTGGGTTCAGCCGATGGGAATATTTATTGCCTGGATACCCAAAAAGGGAACCTTCAATGGACCTTCAAAACGAACGCGGCAGTACTGGGCGCCCCGCTGATAAACGGGGATACCGTTTTTATCGGGGGCAGTGATCATCACTACCGGGCTATAGGTATTCAGGATGGCCGGATGATCTGGGATTTTGACGGATTACTGGGACCCGTGGTGAGTAAGCCATTATTAACTGAAGGCAAACTGATCTTTGGAGCCTGGGACCGTCACCTGTATGCCGTATCCAGTGTCAGCGGACAATTGATCTGGAAATGGAATAACGGATCCTCCATCCGCAATTATTCACCTGCCTCCTGTATACCGGTCACTGCTGATGGGGTGGTGTATATCATGGCCCCTGACCGTTTTGTTACAGCCATTGATTTGGAAAACGGAAAAACACTCTGGCGTAACAATGACGGAGGTGTTCGCGAATCCATCGGGATTTCATCCGACGGGAAATGGATCTTTGGGAAAAGTATGCAGGATAGCCTGGTAGCCTATGCAGCAAGCCGGGAAAAACAATCAGCAGCATGGAAAATGCATGTGGGTTTTGGATATGAACATGCGCCATCCATGCTGATTGAAAAGGGGGGGCGACTTTTTTTTGGTACCAGGAGCGGAGTGGTGTTTTCTGTCAATCCGGTTGACAAACAGGTTAACTGGCGGTATAAGATCGATAATTCAATGGTGAATACAGTACAGGTGGTGGATGCCCGCCATATACTGGCTACCACCATGGATGGGAAACTGGTCCTGCTGGAGTCGGAAGAAGAATAGTTACTGGTTTTTCAGGATTCTTTCTTTTTCGAGGCAGTACGGGCAAAGAAACTGATCATCAGATTCAGCAATCCTAAGGTAGTGGCAATCGTACCCGTCCATAATAAAAAAGGAGAATGATGGCCATCAAGAAGTTTGATAATCAAATCAAATCCAAATCCTGAAACGCCTGTTACGAGAAATAAAGTCAGCCAGGAAAATCCAGACTCATCCCGATCTGTCATACCATTGAATTTTAGGAAAGGTAAACTGGTTTTCTTTCTAATGTCATGATACACAACGTCTGATTTCACCTTTTAAGGTGATACCCCTAATGACATATAAGAACAGGATTAAATTACAATTTTTCTGCCATTATTCCGGCTGGCGTCAAAAAGATTTCAATTCATGTTATTCCCAGGGTACCTTTTCAGAAAATGTATAAAAAAGGCTGGTCTTAACTGACCAGCCTTTAATCTTATAGTGAAACTCTTTTAATTGTTCAGAGCAACATCGTGATCGGATTCTCCAGGTACTTTTTGAAAGTCTGCAGGAATGCAGCTCCGGATGCACCGTCCACACTGCGGTGATCACAACTGAGCGTTACTTTCATAAAATTACTGACGCCGAAACCATCCCCTTTACGTACCACTGTTTCCTTGATACGGCCAACTGCCATAATACAACTGTCAGGCGGATTAATGATGGCTGTAAATTCATCGATATCCATCATGCCCAGGTTGGAGATGGTAAATGTATTACCGGTGAATTCGTTGGGTTGTAATTTTTTATTCTTGGCTTTTCCAGCGAGTTCTTTGCTTTCTGCAGCGATCTGCGGCAACGTTTTCTGATCCGCAAAACGAACTACCGGAACAATCAGCCCGTCTTCTATAGCCACCGCAATCCCGATATGGATATGCTTATAGCGGCGGATTTTATCACCCATCCAGGAGGCATTGATGGACGGATGCTGTCGAAGGGCCAGTGCAACCGCTTTTACCACCAGGTCATTAAAACTGATCTTGGCAGGACTGATTTCATTGAGTTGTGTGCGGGCCGTCATGGCATTGTCCATATTGATCTCCATCGTAAGATAGAA
>CAZYTV010000103.1:0-13999 GCA_964650455.1 uncultured Chitinophaga sp.
CGAACTGGCCCGGCAGTTCGGCGAAGGCTTCTCCCGCTTCTTCAGCAGAATCATAGGTAAAACTGCTGGTGAGGCATAAGGGCGTGGAATGCTCTTTTTGTGCGGTCTTTTTTGTCTGAACTCTTACTCCACGGGTCGCTGGTTTTTGTTGCTTTGCCATTTGGAAATGTTGCTTAGTTGGTGCACAAAGATACAATCCGCAACCTGAACAGGTTTAAAAAGAGACTTATATCCGATAAAAGACAGGTTTGTAAGAAACAATTGTTTGTAAATAAAAGGCCGTGTAGAAACACAGCCCGTTAACGAATGCTTGCCACTTAATAGTGGTTACGGAGGGGTTCGAACCCTCGTAAAAAGTCTTGCGGACCTTTGCCTCTCCGCTCGGCCACGTAACACTTAAGTTTTAAGCAACGGCCAGTATGGGTTAATCAAATGCACTGCCGTTGCCAGTTATCTTTGATGATGGTTACCTAGCTGTTAACCGGATCACCAGTTTGCCTGTCAGTACTGACAACTCCACAGACTGCTTTTTGTAATCCCTGTGTTCTGTTACCACTTCCAGCGGAAGTTTCTTTGTCGTTTCAATACTGAATTCACCTTGCCCCTTTGTCAGCGCCTCTTCTTCGCCCAGTACAATATATACCAGTACCCCTGGAACAGGTTTACCCGTTTTATCAGATAATACAATTCCCTTCACAGTATTCAGTTCTTTAACGGTAACCGGGATAAAACTGCTGTTCAGCAAAAAAATGGATAACAGCAAAAAAACAGGCACAACATATTTCATTATGATTATTTGATTCAAAGATAAGTATAAATTATTAGTCTACCATTTTTATAGACTTATAAATTTAAAGAAAAAGATAAATTACTGTCAATATTTTTTAACGATAGAGATAAGCGTAATAACGGTTACCGATGCTGCGGTAAAAAACCAGGATGAGCAGGGCCAACCCGAGCAGGAATACGGTCAGGTTGAAATAAGGGAAGCTTACCCAGACCAATATACCCAATAAACCAAGCCGGGCAAATTCCAGGTGAAAAATCCAGCGTCTTTGCTCCAGCATGCTGCCGGTAGTGATCACACTCAATACAATAAAAAAGGAGAGCAGCATCAATTGAGGTGCTTTCAGGTAATGTTCAAACAGGATTACCAGGAATAATATACCCAGTGATAAAATGGTCTGAAACCGGATATAATTAAACAGGGCTGGAGAATAAGCTATATGTTCTTCTTTATAGGAAAGTTTCCGCTCCAGGCTCAGCCGGATACGCGGGTCAATATCATCCGGTTTGCCGAAGATCACTTTCCACCTGTTTTTAAATCCGCTGGCTCTTTTAAAAGCAATAGCCATTTCCAGCAGGAAATGAAAATGCTGCCAGAGAAAACTGTGACTATTCAGTGGTTTGGTTAAGCCATATAAAGGTTTTTCTTTTTCTTCGGCAAAGGTTCCCAGCAATTTATCCCAGATGATCAGTACATCTCCGTAATTTTTATCCAGGTATTCCGGGTTACTGCTATGGTGTACTCGGTGATGGGAAGGGGTGACCATAAAATACTCCAGCCAGCCGAGTTTGCCCACGAGCTGTGTATGTGTAAAGAACGGGTAAGTGCCATGAATCATCAACAAAACCGTGATCATCGCAGGTGGAAATCCCAGCAGGGGCAGCACCGCCCAAAACAGGCAACGGGCCATGGACTGGAAGACGGTAATCCGGGCAGAGACGGTAAAGTTATAATCATCACTCTGGTGGTGCACGACGTGTACGGCCCAGAAAATATTTACTTCATGTCCGAAGCGATGGTACCAGTACCACATAAAATCGGTAAAAAGGAATAAAAGGAACCAGGTCCATACACCAGGTTGAATATCAAAAAGGGCAAAGTTTTTATATATCCAGGCAAAGAAAAAATAAAACACTCCCGTGGTGAAAATGTCCGTTAAACGTTCGGCAATACCCACATTAATATTAGCCACTGTTTCATTGAACTGAAACTCTTTACCCCGTCCTTTTTTCCCGGACAGGTAATATTCCAGGTACATCAGGCCTGTAAACAAGGGAACGGCGAAAGCCATGAAATTGAACTGCATTGGCCATGAATTTTATAATTGTCCTCTTGACACAGCATATAACTCATACCAGTCCTGGCGGTCGAGGCTGATATGGAAGGCAGACACTATATTCCTGATCCTCTGCTCATCTGTCGTACCGATCAGGGGTAATGCCCCCAGACGGAACAACCAGGCAATAGCCACCGATTCAAAATGCGTATTGTATTTGGCAGCAAACTCCTCGAGTTTTGAACGCAACCGCAGTGGTGTTTTTTCATTACTGTTTGCAATTTCTCCTTCCGCCAGGGGCGAACTGGCCAGCGGGCGCATATATTTTTGTTTGATATAATCCACCTGCCCGTTATCAAATGCCGTAGTATTGAGCAGATTGAGTTCAATATGATTGGTAACAATGGGAATACGCAGGTAAGCGCTTAAAAGCTGGTGCTGAAATACAGAGAAATTGACGACACCTACATTCTTAATTTTACCGGAATCTTTCAGTTTTTGCAGGGTAATAGCTGTTTCTTCCAAGTTGGAGAGCGGATCCAGCTGGTTCAGCAGGAATACATCCACATAGTCGGTTCTTAGTTTGCGGAGTGAATTTTCAAGGCTGCTAATGATATGCTGACGGGAAGTATCATAATGCGTGACCCGGTATTCCGGACGGGACGGATGAGGTATATTGATTCCGCATTTGGTAAATAACACGATATCCTCCCGGCGGATTTTATTTTTCTTAAACACATTTCCAAATAATTCTTCACAGGCATACCCACCATAGGTATCCCCATGATCAAAGGTATTAATCCCCTGTTCCAGGCAAAGCTGAACGATCTTATCCATCCTGGATTCTGTCACTTCGGCACCGTACCAGCGGTAAAAGCCATAAATCGCAGGGGACACTTTGGGCCCCGAATCACTTAAATAAATTTTTTCCACAATGAATAGTTTAAGAGTTGCCCGGCTTCTCGCCGATAGCGTTTGGAAGACAGTCCCGGGCGGCTGAAACAATATTTGTCTACAAATTTAGTAGACTATAAACAATTTCCCAAAAATTTTCGGCTTTAATTATTTGCCAATACCACCATTTAATACTCAGCAAAATCTTGCAGGATCATTGGTAACGAACGGTTATTTCCTTATTTTTCCGCCCGAAGGGGTATTTACCCCGGCCAAACCCGGATCAGCCTGAACAGAATGATCCTGTATAAAGGAATTAAACTAGATTTAGACCGCGATAATGTTGACATATGAAATTATTTTCAGCCAAACATACGGCGCCACGTTTCACTGATGAAGGGCAGGGAGAACCCATTATCCTGCTGTACGGGCTCTTTGGTTCTGTGAAGAACTTCCAGCCACTGATCGATCACCTGCGGAAATCGCACCGGGTCATTGTACCGGTTTTCCCCTTTTATGAACTGGGTTTTTGTGTCGACATTTTTACATTGATGAATTATTTACAGGAGGTGGCGGATGAGCTCCAGCTGGAAAAATTTCACCTGCTGGGAAATTCAATGGGTGGTCATATAGCCCTGCTGTACACCCTTCAACACCCGGAAAAAGTAAAGACCTTGACCCTGAGTGGCAGTTCTGGTTTATACGAACACGGTATGGGTGACACTTATCCCCGCCGTCGGGATTATGATTATATCAAGACGAAAACAGAACTTACTTTTTACAAACCGGAAGTGGCGACCAAGGAACTGGTGGACGAGATCTATGCTACGGTCAACAGCCGCAAAGCCATACAGATCGTTTCCCTCGCCAAATCTACGATCCGGCATAATGTAGAAAAAGAACTACATCAACTCACGCTCCCCTGCTGCATCATCTGGGGAAAGAATGACACGATCACCCCGCCGGATGTAGCCGAAAGTTTTCATCGCCTCATTCCCCATTCCGAATTGCACTGGATCGATGAATGCGGACATGTACCCATGCTGGAGACACCGGAAACATTTAATCGCCTGATGGATGATTTCCTGAAGCGGAGTTCAGTTTAGGCATAGGCAGTACACCATTTATTTTTTGCGGAAGTCCAGGTTGTGAAAGTAAAAGATGCGTGCCGCATGAATATTCCTGTATTTATTTCCCGCACCCAGTTGCTGGAAAAGCGACATATAACCAAACTGCAGGTTATCCTGTTTGTTGATATGATAATTAAACCCGGTAAAAAAACGGTTCTGATCAAAATAATTATAAACGATTTGTTTTCCGAAATTAATATGGAGTTCGTCATTCACCACAAAGGACAGGGTACCTGGCTGAAAGCGTTTTTTGCTTAACGGGGCCAGCGCAAAGAAATTATACCGAAGGCGGAAATTGAAAAGGTAGCCATCCGCCAGTGCATCATCATTCAGAATTTTCCTACGCCATCTTTCTTCCAGCCGGAGCCATTGCATGAGCCTTAGCTTTGGATACTTGGTATGCCACTGCACTTGTTGCCAGGGCCGGTGTTCCGGTTGTGAAATATTCTTATGATTATCGGCCGGGAAATGATTGACAAACGCATACCCGGCGGTAAGCTTCAGATCATCACTTACATAATAGGTCAGCCCTGCCCGAAACATCCCCTGGGAAAGACCGGAACCAAAATCTTCCTTTGTACGCAAGTGTGCATCCAGCCAGATACCCCATTGATTACTCAGCCGGGTCTGGTTCAGATAACCCAGCCATACCTGCTGTAACTGTTCTGTCTGTTTGGTCTGAGCCTCTGCGAGTATCCCAATACCGTAAAAAATCAAACTGATCAATAAAAAACGTTTAAAACACATAGTTGCGAAATTAATGAGTTTAGACCAGTCCCTTCATGCAGCATCCCGGAGAACCGGGATGCTGCCCGGCAATCCGGGACACTTGTTTCTGAATATTGCATATTTATAAAGAGACTTATTACTGTGCGGCATAGCGCAGGGTGATACCATAGGTCCGTGGATCACCCAGCACAGATGCATAATGACCCGCATTCCCACCGGCCGGCAACAATTGCTCATGATAATCCTTATTGAAAAGATTCCGTACCCAGACAAAAGCTGATAACCCTTTATTGGCCTTGAAACCCACCCGGCTGTTCACCAATGCATATCCGTCAATATTCAGGTATGCTGAAGGGGATGGGCTGGAGGAAAAACCGGACCGGTAAAACAGGTCAGTCGCGATGAAAAACTTAGCCGCATTGCCGAGAAAGATGGCCGGTGAATTGAATTCCCCACCGGTTGAAAATGCCCACTTGGAAATACCCGGAAGCTGTCCACCGGAAATATCCTTGAACGCCACCTGAACATTGTTTTGAGTATTACCTGTCTCTTCCAACGGAAGCGGTGCATTGGTAAACTTCACATACTGCGCATCGGTATAGGCGGCAGCACCATAAAAAGAGAAATGATTGCTTGCCCGTACGCTGGCTTCCAGTTCTGCGCCTTTGACCCGTACCTGTTCCGCATTGGCAATATAGCCCCGGTTTACACCCAGTTCAGGCGATTGCACATTGGTCTGGTAATCCCGGATATCTGTGCTATAAAAATTAAAATTCAGGATAAAATCATCCAACGGCGTTGTCTTTACGCCTGCTTCAATATGTTTCACATTCTCTGGTTTAATCACCGCCAGATCCGTGGCTGCTTGTCCGTTAACGGTCGGTAAGCCGGCTACATTCACACCTACTGGTTTGAAGGCCGTTGAAAAAGTACCATAAGCATTGATCCGCTTTGTTGGTTTGTAAGCCACCGTCAGGTTATAGGTCAGGTTATTCTCATCCGCATCTGAGGCGTATTGCTGGCTGGTATAAACAGCATTTTTTAAAGCCAGCAGGCCGGGGTCATTGGTCTGCAGACCTCCGTAAGTAATCCGGTTATAGGAAACATCTTTCTGATCAACATTGAACCGTAAACCGGGTAATACATGCAACCGGGGCGTGATCTCCCAATCCACATTCACGAATGCAGCCGCACTGAATGACCGGATAGTTGCAGTGGTGGATATGCCATATCCCTCAAAAAGTCCGGGTGTGGCCCACAGATTACTGGTGGAATTTTTTGAAAAGCGCCATTGGGCCGATCCTGATTCTTCCGTACCATTGATCTTTACTTCCTGGCCAATAAAGAACAGGCCGGCCACCCCGCTGATCTTTGAAGAGATATCTCCGGCATAACGGATCTCCTGAGACCAGTTTTTATGTTTGGCCGGGTTCTGTGATTTGGCCAAGGCCTGCAAGCCGGTGAAATCCCTGTCGTTCGAAGGATCCCAGTTCCAGAAACGGTAAGCCGTAGTGGAAGTAAGTGTACCCAGACCTGTTTTAATATCCACGTTTACAGAAGCGCCACCAAGTTCATTTCCTGATTTCCAGGGCGTATCGTGATCTACGATCCGGTCAAATGCATGCTGAGCGGGTAATGAATAATTTAAATCAGCAATAATGGCGTTGAACTGACGATAGGCAGCCCGCTTTGTTTGTACCACGCCGGCCACTACCTGGGCATAGCCATCCGGACGCTGGCGGGAAAAATCGCCGGATACCATTACCTGAATTTGTTTTGATGCATTGTACAGGAACTGCCCTTTCAATCCGGTATTATTGATATCATTGATATACTTGTCGGTTCGTTTATTATAGATGGTTCCGTCACGCTGTGTGCCTGAGAACGAAAAACGGGCGGCCAGTTTACGGCTCAGTGGCCCGGTAATGGAACTCTTTGCCTGGATATACCCATAATTACCATAACTCGTTTCGAACGTAACCCCACTTTTAAAAGCGGGTTTACGGGTGCTGATATTAAACGCACCGGATGTGGTATTCTTCCCGAAAAGTGTACCCTGGGGTCCTCTCAGCACTTCCACTCTTTCCACATCTATAAAGTCAAGTGTGGCGGCAGCAGGCCGGGCAAAATAAACCCCGTCGATATAGAATCCCACTCCCGGATCCAGTCCGTCATTGGTGAGACCGAAAGGTGAACCCGTACCCCTGATATTCACACCGGTATTCCGTGGATTGGAGGTATACATCTGTACGGAAGGAATTAATTCCTTGATACGGGTAACATTAAACGCACCCGATTCATCAATAGCCGTTCCCCCCACGACCGTAACCGGAATGGGTACATCCTGCAACACTTCTTTTCGTCTCCGGGAGGTGATCACCACAGTATCCCGCTGAAAATATGATTGTAGCCGGATCAGGATATCCGACGTTTTTCCTTCCCGCACCACATGATCCTGTTGTTCATACCCAACGGATGAAACCAGCAGCAATACCGGTAATGATTTATGAACAATAAGTGTAAAATAGCCGGCAGAATCAGTACTGGTACCGGTCCCCGTTCCTTTTACGGTAATACTCGCAAAGGGCACGCCCTGGCTGGACGCATTGACCACACGGCCGCTTAACTGGGCCCGGACAGCCAGGGATACAAACAAAAAAAATACAAGGGTAATCCGTTTCATGCAATTGGTTTTAATTTATTAGCCTACTATATTAGTAGACTATTCGAACAAAAAAAATGCCATGTCGGTGATGGCAAATACTGGGCAAAATAAATCAAATCTATTTACCCTACCAAATTAATAGGGTAATAATTTTATCCGGATTGAAACCGGCTATCAGAAAGCTCTATATAAAATGCGGAAACTCCAGATGACCACCACGGTACCCAGGAATATAAAAGATGCCTTTCGGGGTAGTTTACCAGCGAGCCGGGCAGCGATAGGTGCCGCGAGCACACCACCCAGTACCAGGGCCAGGATCACCTGCCAGTTTTGTACACCAATCATAGTAAAAAAAGTAAAGGCACTGGCCAGGGTAACAAAAAACTCAGTGAGACTGACAGAGCCCACTACATAACGCGGTGTCCGGCCCTTGGTGATCAGGGTAGAAGTTACAATAGGTCCCCAGCCTCCGCCACCAAATGAATCCAGGAAACCTCCCACACCGGCCAGCCAGCTATAGCGATTAAATTTCTTTTTGGTATTTACAGCCCTGAACGCGTTACTGAATATGCGGATACCCAGTAACAACGTATAGATCGCCATAGCCGGGCGCAGGTATTTAAGATGTGTATCATCAAACTTCACCAGCAATAAAGCCCCGAGCACTGCCCCGATAATACCGGGGATCACGAGGGCTTTAAAAAGTTTCTTATTGACATTACCAAACTTATAATGACTATAGCCGGACGCCCCGCTGGTAAACATTTCAGCAGTATGTATCCCCGCACTGATAGCAGCGGGACTTACATGGGCTGACTGCAATATAATCGAACTGGTTACCCCATACCCCATACTGGTGGCTCCATCCACCATTTGTGCCAGGAAACCGGCCAGTACCATCCAGTGAAAATTCGGATCCATTGTTTTGTACCAGGCCGATGTATCATCCGCGATCTGCCGTACCGGTATATAAGAAAAAATAAAATGACCGATCAGCATCAGCGCAAAAGCAATCAGTGAATACGTGGCTATCTTCCTCCAGCGGTTGGCTGTAGAGGTATCATTCTCCACCAGTACACGGGTCAGCTTATTCAGTTTTTTTACTTTGTAATGAAAATCACCTTTCAGCTTTCCCCTGAGCAGGTGCAACTGGTCAATCACCTGGTCCAGCTCACCCGGCAGGGCATCCTGCAACACTTCCTTGATCCGTTTGCCGGCGGTGGGTGATTTACCATTGGTGGAAATGGCAATTTTTAAATTTCCCTTTTGGACAATACTGCCCAGGTAAAAATCACAGAGATCCGGTGTATCCGCCACATTCACCAGGATACCCTTTGCATTTGCTTTTTGTTTTACCTCTCGGTGCAATTCCGGGTTATCTGTAGCCAGTACCAGCAGGTCCTTATGTTCCAGGTCGGCATCCACATATTCCCTTTCCTTTAAATGGCAGGTGGGATGTTCTGCCAGTAATTGCCTGACTTCATCCAGTACCTTTGGCGCAATAACAGTAATCCGGGCTTCCGGGGCATTACCCAGCAGGGATTGTAATTTTTCGAGCCCTACATTACCGGCACCCACCAGCAACATTTCCAGTTTATCCAGTTTTAAAAAAACCGGGTAAAGCGGATTCTTCGCTGATGTATCTGCCTCTTCCTGTTTATCTTTTTTTCCGTTTCGCATATATGATCCTGTCCCTATTCCGCTTTCAATTTTTCCGCTTTAATTTAAGTAATGCCGGACTGCCGCAAAACTCGCTCCCCCGCGGTAAACTTAAGCTGATTAAAATCATCCAGTCTACCATTTTTATCGGTTTTATTAATATTCCATGTCTTCTATCCATTCCCTGGCCTGGCCAGCCGCATACGATATAATAATATCGGCTCCGGCCCTGCTGAGTGCCGCCCATACTTCCAGGTGGGCAGCGGCCCGGCTTACCAGCCCTTTTTCAGCCAATGATTCAATAGCTGCATATTCACCGCTGACATGATAAGCGGCCACCGGCTTGCATGTTATCGATTTTACGGCAGCAATAATATCTGTATAGAGTGCTGCCGGTTTTACCATCAGTATATCCGCACCTTCTTTTTCATCACGAAGTGCTGAAGCCAGTGCATCTGCCGGATTCAGCGGTGAGTGCTGGTAGGTCTTTCGGTTTTGAAGACCTTTCGATTGCGGTGCTGAATGACAGGCATCCCGGAAAGGTCCGTAAAACTGTGAACTGAATTTAGCTGCGTAACTCATGATGGTCACTTCTTCAAATCCGAGTGCATCCAGCCGGCTGCGGATCGCCCCGATACGACCATCCGTCATATCACTGGGGGCAATACAATCCACTCCGCTTGCTGCCAGTTGCGATGCATAGTGCACCAGTGTATCCACGGTGGGACTATTCAGCAAACGGGTATGGGTATCGTTTAGGACACCACAATGACCGTGAGTGGTATAACTGCAGAGGCAAAGATCAGCAGCCAGCCATATCCGGTTACCAAATATTTTTTTAAGTGTACGCACCAGTGCAGTGGCAAATGAAAAATCGGCCAGCAATTCCTGCTTGGCAGCCGGTACCGGGAAAAGTAAAAACTTGGTGATGCCATTGGCCAGTTGCATTTCCACCGCATCAACTACGGTGCTGATCGTTTCAACCTGTACCGGTCCCAATCCATTCACCCGGCGCGGCGCATCCAGTCCTTCTTCCACAAATAACGGAAGGATAAAACTCTTGTGCGAAAGTTTTACGGTGGCCGTCAGCTCTCTGACCAGGGAGCCTGTCCTCAGGCGGCGTTGGGTGATGGGGTATTCAATTTTCTCCATTGTTCAAATGCTTTTATCGTAGGGAATATGACCGGATCAATGCCGGCATTTTTCAATTGAGTGGCTGTTTCTCCACCTGCACAGATATGGGTAACCCCCGGCTTTGCCAGGTGACTATACGCGTCATACTGGGCATAACTGCTCCAGTAAATCGCTTGAGCAGCAGCTATTTCATTAAACAGGGACGGATTAAAAACGGGTATGAGTTTATAGGTACAGGCCACAGCATAACCTTTTTTCTGCCAGCGTTGTGCTGCGGCCTCATGCGTGAGTATCAGTATATTCTCTGCCTTTATATTCAGCAGTGGCATCGCCAGGGAGGGCAATAAATATTCAAATCCCATAGCATCTGCACCAGCGGTGATCCAATAACCTTGCCGGGCCAGTTCAAACCAGGTCTTTGTCCCGGACACCAGGATCGTTTTATCACGCAGAGTTTGTTTATTGATAACCCCTTCCAGTAATTTATAATTGGCGATAAAGACCACTGGTGTGGCGATTACAGGCAGGGCCGCCCGCCATTCATAGGTAAAAAAATCACGCATGCGGTCGGTAGTGGAAAATATGGCTGCAGGTGGAATGCTCAGTTCGGGTAAAGGAGTCCAATGGGCAAACTCCATTCCCTTTGCATCTTTACCTGCGGCATACAGGTAGTTGCCCTGCCTGGTATGAACAGAAGTAACTCCGAACTGCTGCAGGCAACCGGTACCATACTGAACTGCTGTTTTCTTTTCTGATATTGCTGCTTCCAGCAGGGCCGGAACATTGATTGCCCGGAGTACTTCCACGGCCCGCTGATTGGCCGGAATGGCTTCTGCAACAATGGATCCCTGGCATGGCGCAGGTACACATTCGATCAGGGGCAGAAGCATGAGTTTTTTATTCAAAAGCAATCCGCTTACCACCGTAGCATCCTGTTTACTGCGTAATAACCGGTTCAGACCAGCAGTGGCCAGTATGGTGGCATCATACTCCTGGTTATCGAGTTTACGCAGCCGGGTTTCTACATTACCACGAATGGGTCTTGCTTCAATTTTTATATCCGGATGCAATTGTGGTAACGCTTTTTTAAGA
This sequence comes from uncultured Chitinophaga sp., assembly GCA_964650455.1. GTDB lineage: Bacteria > Bacteroidota > Bacteroidia > Chitinophagales > Chitinophagaceae > JJ008. The sequence continues at coordinate 11,367 of CAZYTV010000103.1, forward strand.
AACACCGTCGCCATTTCTTCTCTCCGTGGAGAGCAGGTACCGATAATTATGGTTTCACCCCGGGATATTTTCTGTTGTATATCAGGATTAAAAATAACAACGTCACGCGTATCATCCCTGTCCACCACCGCAAAAATATGATCCCCAAAAAAATGCTCACTGCTCATATCTTTCAGTGAATGCACGGCAATATCAGCCTCACCGGCAAGCAGGGCTGAAAAAATATCCTGGGTAAAAAAATCCTGACCCTCTACGGTATGAAGGGGTATGCCTGGTAACTGGTCTCCGCGGCTGCTTCGGGCAACCAGTTCCACCCGGATAGCCGGAAAAGCCTGCTCAATCTTCGCCTGCACGATTTCCATCTGCAAGAGCGAAAGACGGGAACTCCTGCCAATCAGTCTGATTGTCTCCATGCAATAGTTTTTTGAGGCTCCAGGCCAGGTGATTGATATGTTTGGATAAATGACGCGCGGTGCAGATAATACGAAGGCATTCCTCTCCGGATGGCACCGTGGGATAATTGATCGGCTGCAGGTAAATACCATGCTTTTCCAGCAACTGACGGGCCAGCTCCCGGCAACGTTCTGCCCCGGCAACAGGAATGATCGTTATATGGGAAGGATTGGATGTAAAGCCAACTCCATTTTCGCTTAATGATTGACGCAATTTTTTAACGTTTGAAAAAAAATGCTGCCGCCGGTTTTCATCCGCACGGATCAGGCGCACACTGGCCGTTGCCGCCGCACAGATGGCCGGGGGCAATGAGGTGGTGAAAATAAATCCGCGTCCGAAGCTCCTGATAAAATCTACGATAAGGGCTGATGCGGCGATATAACCACCAAACACGCCGATTGCTTTGGATAAGGTTCCGTTTACGATATCAATAGATGACTGGCTGTTTTCCTGTTCCAGTATACCCGCCCCGGATTTTCCATAAAGCCCCACGGCATGTACTTCATCCACATAGGTAAGTGCATTATATTTCCTGGCCAGCGATATGATCTGGTGGAGCGGCGCGATCGTGCCGCTCATGGAATACACGGATTCAAATACAATCAGTTTGGGCTGTTCAGCCGGCACTTCCTGCAGCAGCAGTTCAAGCTGCTGCATATCATTATGTGCAAAAATCTTTTTCTCATTGCGGCAGCCACGTATCCCTTCAATGATAGACGCATGGTTGCGTTCATCGGAGAAAAAAACCAATCCGGGTAATTGCCGTCCGAGGGTTTGCAGGGTGGTGACATTCGCCTGGTAGGCACCATTGAATAGTAAGGCGGCTTCTTTTTGGTGCCAGGAAGCCAGCGTCTGCTCCAGTTCCTTATGGTAATTGGTGGTACCGGAGATATTGCGGGTACCCCCGCTGCCCGTACCACTGCGATGGGCTACAAATCCGAGTTTGGAGATCAGGCTTTCCTCACTGCTCAGACCAAGATAATCATTGCTGCACCAGTTGACCGCGTTGCAGGGATCACCCTTTTCATCCTGGTAAACAAAACGTGGAAAATGCTGCGCACTTTTATTCACCTCCAGGAAATAGCGGTAAACCCCTTCGTCTTTCAGGCGTTTCAGTTGATCAGTAAATATTTGCTGGTACTCCATATTCCTTTTAAAACACTTCCCTTACAAAGGGGCCGAAAAACGAAGATAACCAATTTCCTACTAATTTAGTAGGGTTTTGGAAATTATTCAGGTTGATACGTACGTCTGTTATTCTTTGAATTATTTTTTGCCTGGCAGTTGTTTCACCTTACTTTTGTTAGTCTACTGATAAAGTAGGGTATTTTTTCACTGTCCGGATACACCCCGTATCCGGATGCACAACAACCAACCGATATGCAGAGTTTCCGCACTGAGTTAGAACACCCTTTGGTAGAAAAAGACATACTGGAACTGGAGAAAAAAATCCGTCTTTTCAGGGAAGGAAAAATGGACGAAGAAAAATTCCGTAGTCTCCGGCTGGCCCGCGGTGTGTACGGGCAACGCCAGCCTGGGGTACAGATGGTGCGGATCAAATTACCCTATGGCAAAATGACGCTGGCCCAGTGGAAAAGGGTCTCTGGTGTATCCGATGAATATTCTACCGGTAACCTGCACCTTACCACCCGTCAGGATATTCAAATACATTTTGTCAGCCTCGACCGTACCCCGCAATTATGGGCGGAACTGGATAAGGATGATATCACGATCCGGGAAGCCTGTGGCAACACCGTCAGAAATATCACGGCCTCTGATACGGCAGGCATCGACCCCGGTGAACCATTTGATGTTACTCCTTATGCCCATGCTATGTTTGAATACTTCCTGCGTAAACCCTTATGCCAGGAAATGGGCCGTAAATTCAAGATCGCTTTCAGCAATACGGAAAAAGACACTGCGCTGGCTTTTATGCATGACCTTGGTGCCATTGCCCGGGTGAAACACGAGAATGGAAAAGAACAAAGAGGATTTAAAATATTAATCGGGGGCGGACTGGGTGCACAACCGCACCTCGCCGTCACCACGCATGAATTTCTCGATGAAGATTTACTGATTCCCTATCTCGAAGCGGTATTGCGTGTTTTTGACCGGCATGGTGAACGCAACAGCCGCCATAAAGCGCGGATCAAATTCCTGATTCAAAAGATCGGGATAGA